>DASZEI010000437.1:0-3663 GCA_035940975.1 Jatrophihabitans sp.
CCTGACCAAGCTGATGGCCGACGCGATGAACCGTTCGGTGCTCAGCATCATGGCCGGTGGCTTCGGCACCGGCGCCACCGGCGTCGACGTCGGCGCCGGCAGCGGCGGCTCGGTCAAGTCGATCGCCATCGACGACGCCGCCCTGCAGCTGGCCTATGCCAGCAAGGTGATCGTGGTACCCGGCTACGGCCTTGCCGCCGCCCAAGCCCAGCACGAGGTCCGCGAGCTCGGCGAGTTGCTGGAGAGCCGGGGCATCGAGGTGTCCTACGCGATCCACCCGGTGGCCGGCCGGATGCCCGGCCACATGAACGTGCTGCTGGCCGAGGCCAACGTGCCCTACGACCAGCTGCGCGAGATGGAGGACGTCAACCCGGAGTTCGACCGGACCGACGTGGCGCTGATCATCGGCGCCAACGACGTGACCAACCCGGCCGCCCGCCGGCCCGGCAACGCCGTGTCGGGCATGCCGATCCTGGACGTCGACCACGCCCGCAGCATCATCGTCATCAAACGCTCGATGGCCTCGGGTTACGCCGGCATCGACAACGAGCTCTACGGCGACCCCAAGACCAGCATGCTGTTCAGCGACGCCAAGAAGGGACTCGCCTCGCTGGTGGTGGCCACCAAGCAGGTCGACTGAGCCTGCGGCCTGTGATCGAGTTCGGTCCGCCGGTCAGGACACGGCGGCGCTGAGCAGCGACACCACCTCGGCGGCGGCTCGCTCGACATCGTCGTTGACCACCACGGCGTCGAACTCGTCGAAGGCCTCCAGCTCGTACCGGGCCCGGCTCAGCCTGGTCTCGATCATGTCGTCGGTCTCGGTGCCCCGGCCGGTCAACCGGTCGCGCAGCTCCCCCTCCGACGGCGGCGCGAGGAACACGAACTGGGCATCGGGCATCCGCTGCCGCACCTGCCGCGCCCCCTGCAACTCGATCTCGAGCAGGGTCGGCCGGCCGGCGGCCAGGTGCTGCTCGACGGGCCTGCGCGGGGTGCCGTAGCGGTGGCCGGCGAAGGTGGCGTACTCCAGCAGCCGGTCGGTCGCGATCAGCTCGTCGAACTGGGCGTCGTTGACGAAGTGGTACTGAACCCCGTCCACCTCACCCGGACGCGGCTTGCGGGTGGTGGCCGAGACCGACACCCAGACGTGCGGGAACAGCCGGCGCACCTCGGCCACCACGGTTCCCTTGCCCACCCCGGACGGTCCCGACAGGACGGTGAGGCGGGCAGGCGTAACCATGGCGTCCTCGGCTGGTCCGGTCATGACCGCGATTGTGCCGCCTGCTCGATTCGTTGGAGCAACGCGGCGCGCTGATGAGGACCCAATCCGCGTAACCGGCGCGATTCGGCGATCCGCAGCTCGGCCAGCAGCGCAGACGCCCGCACCGTGCCGTAGCCGGGCAGCGCGGCCAGCAGGGCGGTGACCCGCATCGAGGCGAGCTGCTCGTCGGACCCGGCCCGCTCCAGCAGCTGGGCGAGGCTGAGCCGGCCGCTCTTCAGCTCGGCCCGAGCCTGTGCCCTAGCCGCCCGGCCGGCGGTGGCGACCGCCAGCCCGCCGGCCCGCTGCTCAGCACTGAGACGAGGGATCTCGGGCATGGTTGCACGCTACCTCCCGGCTGGACGGCCAGCGAGGCGAGCGGAATCGATCATCGGGACGCAGGAACGGAAATCAGCCGCGCAGGAACAGGAAATCCTCGATCGCCTGCTCGGCCGCGGCCCGCAACGCGGGCAGCTCCGGACCGGCCCGCAGCACCTCCCGGGACACGCTGGGCAGCACCGCCGGCAGGCTGGCCCCGAAGATCCGCCGGACGTCGGCCGCGGTGCCGCCCTGGGCGCCGATGCCGGGCACCAGGAACGGTCCGTTCAGGCGGCCCAGCTGCGCGACGGAATCGCCGATGGTCGCGCCCACCACCACGCCGAACGAGCCGAGCGGGTCGGCCCCGGCATTGCGGGACGCCAGCTCGTCGATCACCGCCTGCGCCACCGTCCGGCCGTCGGCCAGCCGGGCGTGCTGCACCTGCGGCCCTTCCTTGTTCGAGGTCAGGCTGAGCACGAACACCCCGGCCTGGTGCCAGTCGGCCAGCTCGAAGGCCGGGTCCAGCGAGCCGACGCCCAGGTACGGGCTGAGCGTGATCGCGTCCACCGCCAGGTCCGAGGACGGGTCCAGGTAGGCCTGGGCGTAGGCGGCCATCGTGGAGCCGATGTCACCGCGCTTGACGTCCAGCAGCACCAGCGCGCCGGCTGCCCGGGCCGCGGCGATGGTCCGCTCCAGCACCGCGATGCCGCGCGAGCCGAACCGTTCGAAGAAGGCCGACTGCGGCTTGATCACGGGTACCAGATCGGCGAAGGCCTCCACGCAGCTCAGCGCGAACCGCTCCAGCGAGGCCAGGTCATCGGCCAGTCCCCACTCGGTCAGCAGCTGGGCGTGCGGGTCGATGCCCAGGCACAGCGAGCCGCGCCGGTCCAGCGCGGTGCTGAGCCGCCGGCCGAAGCTCACGCCGGCACCGACTGGCTGGCACCGCCGCGCAGCGCGGCCCGCTGCTGCGCGCTCTTGTGCGCGAAGCCGATCGCGTCGGTCACCGAAGCGAACCCGCGGGCGTCCAGTTCAGCGTCCAACTCCTGAAGGATCCTGATCGGCGCGCTCGGATCGTGGAACACCGCGGTGCCGACCGACACCGCCGAGGCGCCGGCCAGCAGGAACCGCAGCGCGTCCTGGCCGGTCATGATCCCGCCCATCCCGAGCAGCGGCAGGTGCGGCACCGCCTGGTGCACCTGCCAGACGCAGCGCAGCGCCACCGGACGGACCGCCGGCCCCGACAGCCCACCGGTCACCCCGCCCAGGACCGGCTGCAGGGTGTCCAGGTCGATCTCCATGCCCAGCAGGGTGTTGATCAGTGAGATCCCGTCCGCGCCGGCGTCGGTGACCGCCCGGGCGATCAACCCGATGTCAGTCACGTCGGGCGAGAGCTTGGCGAACACCGGGACGTTCGGATGCGCCGCCCGCCGGACGGCAGAGATCACCCGGCCGGCCGCGATCGGGTCGCAGGCGAACACCTGCCCGCGGCTTTCGACGTTCGGGCAGGAGATGTTGACCTCGATCAGGTCCACCGGGTGGTTGTAGAGCCGCTTAGCCAGCGCCACGTACTCGTCGGTGTGCCCACCGGCGATCGACACCACCGCGCGCGCGCCGGTGGCGTGCAGCCAGGGCAGGTCGTGCGCCAGGAAGGAGTCGATGCCCGGGCCCTGCAGCCCGATCGAGTTCAGCATCCCGCTCGGCGTCTCGGCCATCCGCGGCGTCGCCCGCCCCGACCGGGCCCGCAGCATGATCGACTTGGTGACGATGCCGCCCAGCTCGGCCAGGTCGAAGAACTGGCTCAGCTCCTTGCCCGCCGCGGCGCAGCCGGACGCGGTCAAGACCGGGTTGGGCAGCTGCAACCGCCCCAGCGAGGTTCGCAGGTCAGCCATCTAACGCCCCATCCCATCAGCTCCGTGCAGGTCCGCCGGCAACGTCCCGACGTCGGCCCAGCGCACCCGGCCGGCCTCGAAGACCGGCCCCTCGACGCAGGACCGGACGAACCGCGACACCCCGTCCGCGCCCCGGACCGGCAGCACGCAGGTCATGCACACCCCGATCCCGCAGGCCATTGCCTCCTCGACCGCGACCTG
>DASZEI010000438.1:0-2728 GCA_035940975.1 Jatrophihabitans sp.
CGCGCGGCAGGGCCAGGTCGAGCACCACCAGCGGACGACCGGCGCGCGGGCGCACGTCCGGCCCCTCGACCACCAGCCCGGTCGCGCCGGTACACGAGATCAGGACGTCGGCCCGGGCGATCTCGTCGGCGAGGGACTCCCGGGTACCGACCCGGCCGCCGAGGCTGGCAGCCAGCCGACCCGCCCGGTCGTAGCTGCGGTTGATCACCACCGCGTCCAGGGCGGCGCCGCCGGCCAGCCGCTGCAGGGTGGCGCCGGCCAGGGCACCCATCGAACCCGCGCCCAGGATCACGAACCGCTTACCGACCAGCTGGTCGAAGCCACCGACCACGTCGGCCGCCTGCTGCAGCGCCATCGACACCACCGATGCGCCGGCTCGGTCGATGCCGGTCTCGGCATGCACCCGCTTGCCGACCCGCAGCGCCGTCTGGCTGGCCTCGTGCAGCACCTTGCCGACCGTCCCGCCCCGGGTGCCGATCGCGTAGGCATTGCGCAGCTGCCCCAGGATCTGGGACTCGCCGATCACCATCGAATCCAGGCCGGCCGCGACCTGCAGCAGGTGGTCGGCGGCGGCCTCGTCGAAGTGGACGTAGAGGTGATCGCCGAGTTCGGTCACGCCCATGCCGGCGATCCGGGCCAGCGTCGTCGAGATGTCCACCACCGCCGGGTGGAACCGGGCGACGTCGGCGTAGATCTCGATCCGGTTGCAGGTCGAGAGCACGATGACCTCGGAGATGGCCTCGCTGCGATGCAGCTCGTCCATCACCTTGGCCAGCTCGTCCGGCGGGATGCTGGCGCGCTCCAGCACCCGGACCGGAGCGGAGTGATGTGAAAGGCCGACCACGAGCAGCGTCACCGAGCCATCGCCACCTTGCTGACGGGCTTGGCGGTGATCGCGGCCGGATCGGCACCGATCGCACCGGTGCCTACCGAAGCCGCGGCATCCGGCAGGCAGTCCGGCCGGCCGGCCTTGCGGTTGTCGTGGAAGGACAGGATCTGCAGCTCGGCGGCCAGGTCGACCTTGCGCACGTCGACGTGCGGCGGGACGTTGAGCACCGTCGGGGCGAAGTTGAGGATCGAGGTGACCCCGGCCGACACCAGCCGGTCGCAGACGTCCTGCGCCGCGGCGGCTGGCACCGCCACCACGGCGATCGCGATGTTCTCCCGCTTGACGACCTCGTCGAGGCGGTCCACGTGCTGCACGGTCAGCCCGCGCAGCCGGGTGCCGACCAGCTTCGGGTGGGCATCGATCAGCGCCGAGATCCGGAAGCCCCGGGAGGCGAAGCCGGCATAGCCGGCCAGCGCCTGGCCGAGGTGTCCCAGGCCGATCAGGGCGACCGCCCGGTTCTGGTGCAGGCCCAGGGTCTTGTGGATCTGCTCGGTCAGCACCGAGACCTCGTAGCCGACGCCACGCACGCCGTAGGAGCCCAGGTAGGACAGGTCCTTGCGAAGCTTGGCGGAGTTCACCCCGGCCGCGGCGGCCAGCGATTCGGACGAGACCGTGGCCACCCCGCACTCGCCCATGTCGATCAGGGCGCGCAGGTAGGTGGCCAGCCGGGCGACGGTCGCCTCGGGGATCGAGCGCTGATCGGTAGCCGTGACCGACCGCTGGTCAGCGTGCTCGCCGACCGCGTTCAGCTGCTCCCGCTGGGCGATCATGTGCTCCTCGAAACGGACCGGTCGCGGCACAAGCCGTAGCCCCCCGCACTGACGGCAGACCGGTGTGGTAAAGGGGTAGACAGCAAGGAACCGTACGCCTTTGTGAAGGCATTCACAAAATCGCTAGGCAGTGTGGTAAGAGCGTGCTCAACGGGCCTCGAGCCCGCAACTCACAGGCTGCCGGCCCGACTGATCAAGCGCCGAAACAGTGTCGGATCAGTGCCGCTACCGCGCCGGAACAGCGCCGGCTCAGCGGGGTTTCAGCGTTGCAGGGCAGCCCGAAACCGGGCTTCCTCCAGCCGCCAGTAGCCGTGCTCGGCTCCATCGATCAGGATCACCGGCACCCGCTCGGAGTACTCGTTGGCCCGGCCCCGGTCAGCGTCGACGTCGAGCAGCAGCAGCTCGAACCCGAGCTCGTCGGACAGCGCCGCCAGCCGCTGCTCGGCATCGGTGCACAGGTGGCAGCCGTCCCGGGTGATCAGGGTCACCTGATGGACTTGATGATTAGTGGCAGCCACCCGCATTTCACCTGCCGCCGGGCTGGCCGGACGCCGAGCGCAACCGCCACTTCATCACCTTGCCGGTGGCGGTGTGCGGCAGCTCGGCCACCTCGATGATCTGCTTGGGCAGCTTGAACCGCGCCAGGGACCGGCCGGCCTGCGCCAGCAGCTGGTCCGGATCCAGCACGGTTCCCGGCTCGGGCACCACGTAGGCGATGATCGACTCGGTGGTCTCGGTCTCGCTCACCCCGAGCACCGCTATCTCGGCGACCCCGGGCAGCTTGCTGAACACCGCCTCGACCTCGGCGGGGTAGACGTTGAAGCCGTTCACCAGTACCAGGTCGGTGCGCCGGCCGACCAGGTAGTAGTCGCCGTCGTCGTCAGCCACCGCCAGGTCGCCGGTGCCGAACCAGCCGTCCTCGTCCGGGCCGTCGATGGCGTCGGGCCAGTAGCCGAGGAACAGGTTGGGCCCGCGCACCTCCAGCAGGCCGAGGTCACCCACCTCGACCGGCTCGCCGTCGCTGTCCACCAGCCGCACCTCGACGCCGGGCAGCGGCCGCCCGACCGAG
>DASZEI010000439.1:0-5776 GCA_035940975.1 Jatrophihabitans sp.
CGGCGGCCAATGTCTACCTGCGCGACGTGCAGCACCTGATCACCGTGGTGCTGATGCTGTGGTTCTGGGTAACGCCGATCATCTACAACGTCCGGCGGGTCAGCGGCGAGCTGCCCTCGGCGCTGTACACGCTGTACCTGATGAACCCGATGGCGCCGGTGGTGTTCAGCTTCCAGGCGTTCTTCTGGCCGCAGGGCGATGGCACCGAGTTCGAGTTCGACGGCAACATCTACGGCCGGCTGGGCATCATGCTGGTCGCAGGCCTCGCCTTCCTGTGGCTGGCGCAGCGAATCTTCGCGAAGGCTCAGGGCAACTTCGCGCAGGAGCTCTGAGCCGCCCAGTGGCCGGCACGCCTGTCATCCGGGCCACCGACGTCTCGAAGAAGTTCGTGATCCGCAAAGACAAATCGCTCAAGGAACGGCTCGTCAACGCCCGCCGGTCGCGCGCGAATGTGGAGGAGTTCTGGGCGTTGCGCCATATCGACCTCGAGGTCGACGCCGGTCACACGCTCGGGCTGATCGGCGGCAACGGGTCGGGCAAGAGCACCCTGCTCAAGATCATCGGCGGCATCCTGACACCGTCGGAAGGCTACGTCGAACGGCGCGGCCGGCTGGCGGCGCTGCTCGAACTGGGGGCCGGCTTCCACGGGGACCTGACCGGCCGCGAGAACGTCTACCTCAACGCCTCGATCCTGGGCCTGAGCCGGGGGCAGACCGACCAGTACTTCGGCTCGATCGTCGAGTTCTCGGGCATCGAGCCGTTCATCGACACCCAGGTGAAGTTCTACTCCTCCGGCATGTACGTCCGGCTGGCCTTCGCGGTGGCGATCCACGTCGACCCCGAGATCCTGCTGGTGGACGAGGTGCTCGCGGTCGGCGACGAGCCGTTCCAGCGCAAGTGCCTGGACCGGATCAAGCAGTTCCAGCAGGACGGCCGCACCATCATCCTGGTGACCCACAGCCTGGAGCAGGTCCGGCAGATGTGTGACCGGGTGGTGCTGCTGGAGGCCGGCTCGGTGGTGGTCGACGGCTCGCCGGCCGAGGCGGTCCGGCACTTCCGCGAGGTGAACTCCGAGCACGACCACGTCGAGCAGGCCGGCCGGCGCCACCTGCTGACGATCTCGGACCCGCGCACCGTCGACGCCGCCGGCGCCCGTCAGACTCGCTACCCGGTCGGGGCCAGCGTCGCGGTGGAGTTCGAGGTGAGCACCGAGGCCGCCGGGTCCGAGGTGAGCGACTGGGCCGCCGGGGTGGCGCTGACCGACGCCTCGGGGCTGCTGATCTACGGCACCAACACGGTGCTGCAGAACATCGCGGTGGCCCCGATCCGCGGCACCCGCACCGTCCGGTTCCGCTTCGACCAGCTGCCGGTGGCCGACGGCCAGTACTTCGTGACGCTGGCCGTGCATCCCAAGACCGGCCCGGACTACCACCGCATCGACCGGGCGATGTCGTTCCAGGTGGACAACAGCGCCAACGACCCGGGGGTGCTGGCCCTCAGCCCGAAGATCGAGATCGAATGACCGCCGAGATGAGGAACTTCCCGCGATGAGCCTGTTCCAAGCACGAACCCCGGCCGAGGCGGCCAGCCTGCTGCCCGACAACGGCCAGCCGGTCGTGATCGTGCCGGTCTTCAACTCCTACGACGACGTGGTGCGCTGCTACGAGGCCTTCTTCCGAAACACCCCGGTGGACGTGCCGTTGCTGGTGGTGGACGACCGTGGCTGGGACCGGCGCCCGTTCACCGTGCTGCGCGAGGTGTTTCGGGCCACCGCCCCGGCGCACGACGTGGTGGTGCTGGAGCAGATCTCGAACAAGGGCTTCCTGCTCACCATGAACGACGCGTTCGTGGCGGCCGGCCGCAGCGACATCGTCATCCTCAACAGCGACGTGATCGTCGGACCGCAGTGGCTGGAGCGGATGCGCGAGGCCGCGTACTCCTCCTCGACGGTGGCCACCGTGACCGCCCTGACCAACCACGGCACGATCGTCTCGGTGCCCAAGCGCAACGTCGCCACCGACGACGTTCCGGGTGGGCTGTCGGTGGATGAGGCGGCCCGCCGGGTGGCGGCCGGCTCGCCGAAGCTGCGGCCGCGGATCCCCACCGCCATCGGGCACTGCACCTACGTCAAGCGCAGCGTGCTGGACGTGGTCGGTCCGTTCGACCCGGCCTTCTCGCCCGGTTACGGCGAGGAGGTGGACTTCAGCCAGCGCGCGCTGGCCGCCGGCTTCGAGCACGTGGTGGCCGACGACGTGTTCGTGTTCCACAAGGGTGGTTCGAGCTTCGGCCGCTCGGCCGAGATCGAGCGGCGCAAGCACGAGCACGAGCAGATCATCCAGCGCCGCTACCCCTACTACGGGCCGTGGGTGCGGCGGGTCACGCTGGACGACTACTCCCCGCTGGCGGCCTCGCTGCTGGCCGCCCGGCGCTCGCTGCAGGGCCTGGTGGTCGCGATCGACGGGATGTGCCTGGGCCCGCTGCCGGCCGGCACCCAGATCGTGGTGGTGGAGACGGCCCGGGCGCTGGCCCAGCGCCCGGAGGTGTACCAGGTGCTGGTCTACACGCCGATGGAGGTGCCGGACTACGTCCACCAGGCCTTCGGCGGGCACTCCAAGATCGTGATCCGGCGGACCATGAACCTCACCCCGCAGCTGGGGGAGAAGGCGCACGTGGTCTACCGGCCCTACCAGGTGCGCGATGCCGACGAGCTGGAATGGCTGCGCAGCATCGGGGAGCGGGTGGTGGTCAACCAGCTGGACCTGATCGCCTACCACGACGCCGCCTACTTCGGCCGCGACCAGGCCTGGCGGGCCTACCGTGACCTGGCGAAGCTGTCGGCGTACGCGGTGGACGGGCTCACCTACCTCAGCGAGCACTCCCGGGAGGCGGCCCGGGCTGAGGGCCTGCTGCCCGACGACAAGCCGAACCAGGTGATCTATGCGGGTACCGAGCACACCGCGCTGGTACCGGTCAACTCGATCCGCCCGCCCGGCACCGAGTCGGCCGAGACCGGCTACCTGCTCTGCCTCGGGGTGTCCTACCTGCACAAGAACCGGCTCTTCGCCCTGGCCGTGCTGGCCGAACTGCACCGGCAGGGCTGGCGTGGCTCGCTGGTGCTGGCCGGTGCGCAGCCGCCGGACGGCTCGTCGCTGTCGGCCGAGGCCAGGTTCCTGCTGGAACATCCCGACCTCGCCCCGTTCGTGGTCAACCTGGGCATGGTCAGCGAGGCCGAGAAGGTCTGGCTGTACCAGAACGCCGGCCTGGTGCTGTACCCCACGATCTCCGAGGGCTTCGGGCTGATCCCGTTCGAGGCCGCGCACTACGGGGTGCCGTGCCTGTCGACCCGGCAGGGCTCGCTGGTCGAGGTGCTGCCCGAGGACATCCCGGTGATCGAGGACTTCGACCCGGTACGGGCCGCCGAGACCGCCCGGACCCTGCTGGAGGAGCCGGCGGCCGGTCAGAAGGTGGTCGACCAGATCCTGGCCAAGGGCACCGAGTTCAGCTGGGCCCGGGTGGCCGCGCAGGTGCTGGAGGTGCTGCAGGAGGTAACCAGCCGGCCGGCCTGCCGGGTGGTGGCCATCCGGGGTGAGCAGGACTTCGCCCACCTGGCCGGGGCCGGCTTCGGGCACGGTTCGGGGTCGCCGCTGAAGAAGGGCATCGACCTGGCGGTCGACTGGTTCCTGGCGCGCCCGGACCTGCGGGTGAAGCTGGTGCCGCCGGGTTCCAAGCGGCAGGCCTTCGCACGCCAGGCGATCGACCAGGCCCGCCGCCGGCTCTAGTTGCCGGCTGCTCAGCTGGGAGAGCCGGACTCCGGTTCCTCGCCCTCGTCCGGTTCGGCGGTCGGCTCGGCGTGCCTGGGTTGACCGGCCGGCGGGTCGGCGGGGTTCCCGGACGGCTCGGCGCCGGGCTGCTCGGTGTCGGCCTGGTGCCGCGGACTGGGCTGGCCGTCGGCGATCGCCAGCAACTTGATGCCGCTGATCGCCACCTGGGACAGCGGCAGGTGCGCGGCCTCGGCCGGGATGTGCACCGCCTCCGACGACAGCGCCACCTTGACGATCCGGAATCCGGCCTGCCGCAGCGCGTCCTGCAGGCCGTCGGCGGTGATGCCGTTCAGGGTCAGGTACGCCTCGATCATGTCGCTGGCCAGCGCCTGGTCGCCGTGGGAGCGGACCCTGCGCAGGATCTCGTCCTGGCTGTGGCGGAACTGCGCGAAGCCCTCGGGGAACCAGTCCACGAGGTGGGTGCCGTGCGCGGAGTGGTAGAACGGCCACAGCTGGATGAACAGCACCCCGTGCGGGCGCAGCACCCGGCGCACCTCGTGCAGGATCGAGACCGGGTCGGCGATGTGCTCGAAGGCCGACCAGCTGATCACGAAGTCGAACTCGTCGTCCTCGGCCGGTAGCCGGGTGGGCTCGCTGGTGCAGAAGTAGAGGTTCTCGGGCAGCTTCTCGATGTCGGCGTAGGTGGCGGCGCGTTCCTGCAACTCCTCGATGTCGTGGATCAGGATGTCGAAGCCCACCAACCGGTCGGGCTTGGCCTGCAGCGCCACGCCGAGGTCGATGATGCCGTCCCCGCAGCCGATGTCGGCCACCGTCTTGCCCTCGAGCGAGATACCGTCGCCGGCGAAGAACTCGACGACCTGGCCGGCCGCCTGCTCGAAGTGGGCCTGCCACCAGGT
The DNA here is from genome assembly GCA_035940975.1 of Jatrophihabitans sp. Lineage (GTDB taxonomy): Bacteria > Actinomycetota > Actinomycetes > Mycobacteriales > Jatrophihabitantaceae > Jatrophihabitans_A. Next base: position 4,679 of record DASZEI010000439.1, read on the forward strand.
CTCGGCGTTGGCCGACTTGGAGTAGTGGTCGGTGGCCACCGGGGGTGGCGGTGCCTCGACCGCCGTCTCCGGCGCGGTCGCGGCGGCCGAGGCCACTTCGGCCGCCGTGGGCTCAGCGGTCGAGGGCGCCGGGGCGGTCGCGTCTGATGCCGCCGCTGGAGACGCGGTTCCTGACGTCGTCGCTGCCGGATCCGCTGCCTCAGACGCCTGGGATTCGGGCATCGACCCGGTCGAGATGCTGAGCTCTGACATGAACCGGTCTCTCCTAGCTGGGCGACGGGCGGATTCGGGGCGACCCGCGCAGCGCAGTTTAAACCTCGGCCGGCAGCGGGGAGTCGCCGCCGCACTCGGCTGGGTGAGCAGCACCCGAGTGCCGGCGAGTCAGCAGCGGGAGCACGGCGGCGCCTGGCCGTTGCCGGGGCCGTCCGGTGCGATACTGGCCTTCGTGGCGAGCCAGGCGGTTGTCTCCGATGAAGCCCGCCCGGCTGCCGTTGCGGCGACGAACCCCCGCTGGTTGCTGGACCGGCTCGCGATCGTGCTGGTGCTCGTGCAGGCCGGGCTGCTGTACCGGTTCATGAGCGTCGGCAGCTGGTTCCTGGACGACTTCCAGAACCTGGAACTCGCGCAGAGTTCCCCGCTGTCCAGGCGCTACCTGGGGCTGACCGTGTTCGGGCACCCGCAGCCGGGCAACCGGCTGCTGAACTGGCTGCTGATCAGGGCGTTTCCGATGAACTACCAGGTGGTGGCCGCGATGGTCGCGGTCGGCATCGGGCTGACCGCGTTCACCGTCTACCGGATCCTGCGCAACCTCTTTCCGCCGAGCCCGTTGCACCTGGTGTTCGCCTCGATGGTGGGTGCCACGGCGCTCTGGCTGCCCACCGGCCAGTGGTGGGCCGGCGGCTCCGGAGTGACCGCCTGCGCGCTGTCCAGCGCGCTCAGCTGCGCGTCGCTGGTGCGCTGCTACCTCAGCGACCGCGGCGGCCGCCGGGTGCTGTGGGGGCTGCTGGCCGGCTTCTGGATGTTCGCCGGCCTGATGTTCTACGAGCGGACGCTGTTCGGGTGCCTGTTCGGCGCGCTGTTCCTGCCGGCCGCGGTGTG
>DASZEI010000440.1:0-3546 GCA_035940975.1 Jatrophihabitans sp.
CAGCCGGGACGCCCGCCGGCCCTCGACCTCGAGCACCTGGACGAGGTGGTCGTTGATCTCCACCCGGTCCCCGACCTGCGGCAGCTTGCCGAGCCGGGCCATCAGGAAGCCGCCGGCCGTCTCGTACGGGCCCTCGGGCAGCTCGAAGCCGGCGTACTCGGCGAACTCGTCGAGGTTGCACCGGCCGTCCACCTCGACGACCCCGTCGGTCAGCCGGTGGGCCGAGGAGTCCTCGGAGTCGTACTCGTCGCGGATGTCGCCGATGATCTCCTCGATCAGGTCCTCCAGCGTCACGATGCCGTCGGTGCCGCCGTACTCGTCGACCACGATGGCCATGTGGTGACCCTCGCGGCGCATCTCGCTGAGGGCGGCCAGCACCTTCTTCGAGCCGGGCAGCACCTTGACCTCGCGCACCAGGTCTCCGACCACCAGCGACCGGTCGGTCGAGGGATCCACGCCCGGAGCGCCCATGATCAGGTCCCGGATGTGCACGAAGCCGAGCACGTCGTCATTGCTCTCACCGATGACCGGATACCGCGAGTGCGGCGAGTCGCCGGTCTGCTTGACGGCCCGGCTGACGGTCAGGGCGGCCTCCAGGAACACCACCTCGGTGCGCGAGATCATCACCTCGCTGACCGATCGCTCGCCGGCGGCGAAGACGTCGTCGATCAACCGCCGCTCGTCGGTGGTCAGCGACTCGTGGGCTGCCACCAGGCCCCGCAGCTCTTCCTCGCTGATGCTCTCGCGATTGGCATGCGGATCACCACCTAGTACCCGGACCACCAGGTCGGTGGCCTTGGACAGCAGCCAGATCAGCGGGCGGAACAGCCTCGCTATCCGCTCCAGGGTCGGCCCGAACAGCAGCGCGGTCCCCTCCGGCCGTTGCAGGCCGAGCCGCTTGGGCGCCAGCTCGCCGATGATGAGGGTGACGAAGGAGATCAGCAGGGTGACCCCGACGATGCCGATCACCCCGGACAGCGTCTCGCCGACCCCGTTGCGGATCAGCGCGTCCTTGGCCGACTCCGACAGCGTCACCGCGCCGAACGCCGAGGACAGCAGAGCGGTCGAGGTGACCCCGATCTGCACCGCGGCCAGGAACCGGTTCGGGTCGGCCAGCAACCGGACGACTGCCTGGCCGCGCCGGCCGGCCTCGGCCATCGCCCGGGCCTGGCCCTCGCGCAGCGACACCAGCGCGATCTCGGCGCCGACGAACAGGCCCTCGATCATGATCAGCGCCAGCACGATGAGGACGTTGAGCACGGTGCCGTTCATCGCTGGTGCGCTCCTCGTCCTCATCGGTGCGTTTGTCGCGGGCAACTTCTGCGAGTGTAGGGTCGAGCGTCACGACCGTCCGAACGGAAAGCCTGCAGCCCACATGCGTGTTCTCGTGACCGGCGGTGCCGGCTACATCGGAAGCGTGGTCACCGCCGAGTTGCTCGGCGCCGGCCATCAGGTCACGGTGCTCGACAACCTGTCCACCGGGCACGCCGACGCGGTGCCGGCCGGGGCCGAGTTCGTCCAGGCCGGCATCACCGAAGCCGACCCGGTGCTGGCGGCCGGCGGGTTCGACGCGGTGGTGCACTTCGCGGCCAAGTCCCTGGTACCGGAGTCGGTCGTCTCGCCGGAGCTGTACTGGCAGAACAACACCGTCGGCACCCTGGCGCTGCTGGAGTCGATGCGCCGCCACGACCTGCGCACGATCGTGTTCTCCTCGACCGCGGCCACCTACGGCGAGCCGGACTCGGTGCCGATCCTGGAGTCCTCGCCCACCCGGCCGACCAACCCCTACGGCGCCAGCAAGCTCGCGGTCGACCACATGCTGACCAGCTACGCCCGAGCGCACGGGTTCTCCGCGGTCAGCCTGCGCTACTTCAACGTCGCCGGTGCCCGGATCACCCCGGACGGCTCGCTCGGCGAGCGGCATGCCACCGAGACCCACCTGATCCCGATCGCACTGCAGGTGGCGGCCGGCCAGCGCGAGGAGCTGCAGATCAACGGGGTCCACTACCCCACACCGGACGGCTCCTGCATCCGCGACTACATCCACGTGCTGGACCTGGCCGATGCCCACCTGCGGGCGCTGGAGCGGGCCATCGCCGAACCCGCCGGCGAGGACGGCAGCGGCCACCACCTGATCTGCAACCTGGGTTCGGGGTCGGGCTCCTCGGTGCGCGAGGTCGTCGAGTCGGTACGCCGGATCACCGGACGCCCGACGCCGGCGGTGGACGCGCCCAACCGTGCCGGTGATCCGGCGGTGCTGATCGCCTCCAACGACAAAGCCGCGGCCGAACTGGGCTGGCGGCCGACCCGGGACCTGGACCGGATGGTGTCCGATGCCTGGGAGTTCTTCCGGCAGCAGGACCTGAAAGTCTCCGACCCGAGCGGTGCCGCCCGTGGTTAGCGGGTCCGAGCCGGCCGATACCACCTGGCGAGCTCCTGGCCGGGTCAACCTGATCGGCGAGCACACCGACTACAACGACGGTTTCTGCCTGCCGCTGGCGATTCCGCAGGGCTGCACCGCCACCGTCTCAGCGCTGGCCGAACCGGTGCTCGAGGTGATCTCGGCCCAGCGGGAGGCTCCGGTCGAGATCGCGCTGGACGAGCTGCGGCCGGGCGCGCTGACCGCCGAGGACCAGTGGGCCGGCTACGTCGCCGGGGTGGCCTGGGCGATCGCCGAACGCGGCCACCAGCTGCCCGGGCTGTCGATCGCCGTCGACGGTGACGTGCCGGGCGGAGCGGGACTGTCCTCCTCGGCCGCCCTGGAGTGTTCGGTTGCCACGGCGCTCAACGACGGCCTGGGCCTGGGCCTGGACCGGTCGGAGCTGGTGGCGCTGGCCAGGCAGGCCGAGAACGACTTCGTCGGCGCCCCCACCGGCGGGATGGACCAGCTCGCCTCGATCTTCGGCGAGCGGAACCGGGTGCTGCTGTGCGACATGCGGACGCTGGCGGTCGAGCCGGTTCCCTTCGACCTGGACGCGGCCGGGCTCACCCTGCTGGTGATCGACACCAAGGCCCCGCACCAGCTCACCGACGGCCTGTACGGCGAGCGCCGCCACGCCTGTGAGGAGGCGGCCCGGCTGCTGGGCGTGCCGGCACTGCGGGACCTGGGCCTGGAAGAGCTGGCCGAGGCCATGGACCGGCTGCCGGATGAGACGCTGCGCAAGCGCGCCCGCCATGTGATCACCGAGAACGACCGCACGCTGGCCTGCGCGGACCTGCTGCGCACCGGCCAGCTGCGCCGGATCGGCCCGCTGCTGACCGCCTCGCACGCCAGCATGCGCGACGACTTCGAGATCACGGTGCCCGAGGTAGACCTGGCCGCGGAGGTGCTGCTGGCCTTCGGAGCCTTCGGAGCCCGGATGACCGGCGGCGGTTTCGGCGGTTGCGTGATCGGGCTGATGGAGCCGGCGCAGGCCCGGGCCGGCGCGCTGGCCGTGGTGGCCGCCTTCGCCGGCCGCGGTTACACCGAACCGGTCAGCTTCTCGGTGACGGCGGCCGACGGCGCGCACCGGCTGGACTGAGCTGATCGCGGGCCGTTGCACTGTT
>DASZEI010000441.1:0-7132 GCA_035940975.1 Jatrophihabitans sp.
GGTCGGGGTCTGGCCGAACGCCCAGTCGGCCAGCAACCGCAGCGCCCGGGTGGTAAAGCCCCGCCCGCGGAACTCCGGGACCACGCCGTAACCGACGGCCACCACGCCGGGCGGGCCGGACTGGCGCAGGATGAGGATGCCGGCTCCCGCGCCGCTGGCGGCGTCGCAGATCAGCAGCAGCGCGTTCTGCGGGCTGATCAGCCGGCCCAGCCCGGCCCAGTTCGCCCGCTGCCGGGCAGTGGCCTCGGTCATCGGCTGGGCGCTGAAGCCCCACTGCAGCGAGGCGTCGTTGTTGGCCTCGGCCAGCAGCACCGGCCAGTCCTCCGGCCCGGCCTCGCGCAGAGTCACCACCCCGTCGCTGAGCTCGGCCAGCGGCGGCCAGGCCGGCTCGACGGGTGCGTCCGGGTCGGTGGCGGTCCGGGCGAAGACGGCGGCATCCAGTGGGCCGTCCCTGCCGCGCAAGCTGGCCCGGCTGATCGCCTCGAAGCGGAAGCCGGCCCGCAGCGACACCGCCGCGGAGGCGGCGTTGGGTACCTCGCTCCGGATCTGGATCCGTGGCAGGCCGTTGCCCAGGCCGAAGCGGGCCAGCGTCCGGGTGGCCTCGGTGGCATAGCCCCGGCCCCATTCCGGTACGGCCAGCCAGTAGCCGATCTCGGCGCTGGCAGTGCGATCGGCGCCGGCCTGGGGCAGTTCCAGGGTGGCGCTGCCGACCAGCCGGCCGGTGCTGCTCTCGGCGATCGCGCAGTCCAACCGGCTGCCGGCGACCCGTCCGGCCAGGCCGTGCTCGGTGACGAAGCTGCGGGCGTCGGAGGCGGTATAGGGCCACGGCAGCAGCAGGTGCCGGTGGATCCGCTCATCGGCCAGCATCGCCTGCACCGTCGCCGCGTCGCCCGGCTGCCAGGGCCGCAGCGTCAGCCGTTCCGAGTGCAGCACCAGCCCTTCGAGTTCGATCCCGCTCCACTGACCCATGGCCACTAGATTGCCAGATCGGACATTCGAATCTTGCGCCGAGCGGGAGCCAAGTAGCATGTCGGCGTGGTACTAAACAAGCTACTGCGTGCGGGCGAAGGCAAGATCGTCCGGCGGCTGACGTCCATCGCTGATCACATCGACACCCTCGAAGAGGACTACGTCGACCTGACCGACGCCGAACTGCGCGCGTTGACCGAACAGTTCAAGGCCCGCTACGGCGAGGGCGAGACCCTCGACGAACTGCTGCCCGAGGCGTTCGCGGTGGTCCGCGAGGCCGCCCGGCGCACCCTGGGCCAGTTCCACTACAAGGTGCAGCTGATGGGCGGCGCCGCCCTGCACCTGGGCAACATCGCCGAGATGAAGACCGGTGAGGGCAAGACCCTGGTCTCGACACTGCCGGCCTACCTCAACGCGCTCACCGGCGACGGGGTGCACGTGGTGACCACCAACGACTACCTTGCCTCCCGCGACGCGGACTGGATGGGCCGGGTACACCGCTTCCTGGGGCTCTCGGTGGGCAAGATCCTGTCGAACATGACGCCGGAGACCCGCCGTGCCAGCTACGCCTGCGACATCACCTACGGAACCAACAACGAGTTCGGCTTCGACTACCTGCGCGACAACATGGCCTGGTCGTTGGATGACCTGGTGCAGCGCGGCCACAACTACGCCATCGTCGACGAGGTCGACTCGATCCTGATCGACGAGGCCCGCACGCCGCTGATCATCTCCGGCCCGGCCGATGAGAACCAGCGCTGGTATCCGGAGTTCGCCCGGCTGGCACCGCGGATGAAGAGGGACGAGCACTACGAGGTCGAAGAGGGCAAGCGCACCATCGCGGTCACCGAGGCCGGCGTCGAGTTCGTCGAGGACCAACTCGGGATCGACAACCTCTACGAAGCCGCCAACACGCCGCTGGTGGGGTATCTCAACAACGCCCTGAAGGCCAAGGAGCTCTACAAGCGCGACCGCGACTACATCGTCCGCAACGGCGAGGTGCTGATCGTCGACGAGTTCACCGGGCGGGTGCTGGCCGGCCGGCGCTACAACGAGGGCATGCACCAGGCCATCGAGGCCAAGGAAGGCGTGCAGATCCAGCAGGAGAACCAGACGCTGGCCACCATCACGCTGCAGAACTACTTCCGGCTCTATTCCAAGCTGTCCGGTATGACCGGCACCGCCCAGACCGAGGCCGCCGAACTGCATCAGATCTACAAGCTGGGCGTGGTGCCGATCCCGACCAACCGGCCGATGATCCGCAACGACGACACCGACCTGATCTACAAGACCGAGGACGCCAAGTTCGCCGCGGTCGTCGATGACATCGCCGAACGGCACGAGAAGGGCCAGCCGGTCCTGGTCGGCACCGCCAGCGTCGCCAAGTCCGAGATCCTGGCCAACCTGCTGCTGCGCCGGGGCGTTCCGCACGAGGTGCTCAACGCCAAGCAGCACGAGCGGGAAGCCGCGATCGTGGCGATGGCCGGGCGCAAGGGGGCGGTCACGGTGGCCACCAACATGGCGGGCCGTGGCACCGACATCATGCTCGGCGGCAACCCGGAGTTCGCCGCCGACACCGAGCTGCGCGAGCTGGGGCTGAGCCCGAGCGACACCCCGGAGGAGTACGAGGCGGCCTGGCCCGCGGCGCTGGACAAGGCCAAGGAGCGCAACGCCCTCGAGCACGACGAGGTGGTCGACCTCGGCGGCCTGTACGTGCTGGGCACCGAGCGGCACGAGTCGCGCCGGATCGACAACCAGCTGCGCGGCCGGTCCGGCCGGCAGGGCGACCCGGGGCTGTCCCGGTTCTACCTGTCGCTGGGCGATGACCTGATGGTGCGCTTCAACGGCGACCGGATCGCCAGCATCATGAACTTCCTGCGCCTTCCCGAAGACACCCCGATCGAGAACAAGCAGGTCTCCAAGGCCATCCAGTCGGCGCAGACCCAGGTCGAGCAGCAGAACTTCGAGATCCGCAAGAACGTCCTGAAGTACGACGAGGTGCTGAACAAGCAGCGCACGGTGATCTACGACGAGCGCCGGCAGGTGCTGTCCGGTGCTGACCTCAGCGATCAGATCCGGCCGATGATCACGTCGGTGGTCACCTCCTACGTCGAGGGCGCGACCTCCTCGGGCTATCCGGAGGAGTGGGACCTGGAGCAGTTGTGGGTGGCGCTGAAGACGCTGTACCCGATCTCGCTGACTCCGGACGAGGCGATCAAGACCGCCGGCGGCGAGCGCAACGACCTGACCCGGGAGTTCCTGGTCGAGGAGATCGTGGCCGACGCCCAGGCCGCCTATGACCAGCGTGAAGCTGAGCTCGGCGCCGAGGTCACCCGCGAGCTCGAGCGCCGGGTACTGCTGTCCGTGCTGGACCGCAAGTGGCGCGAGCACCTGTACGAGATGGACTACCTGCAAGAGGGCATCGGCCTGCGTGCGATGGCCCAGCGAGACCCCCTGGTGGAGTACCAGAAGGAGGGTTTCGACATGTTCAGCGCGATGATGGACGCCATTCAGGAGGAGTCCGTCGGGTTCCTGTTCAACCTCGAGGTGCAGATCGAGAGCGAATCACCGGCCACCGAAGCGCCGCTTGACGAGGCCCCGGCCGATGCCGATCCGGCGCCGGCCGAACTGGACGCCGAGCGGGTGCTCAGCGCGCTGGCCAGCCCGCCGCCGGCGGCCGAGGACCATCCGCACATCTCCGCCAAGGGCCTCGGCCGTCCCCGTGCCGAGACCGCTCCGCTGACCTACAGTGCCCCGGCGCTGGGGTCGGAGACACCCGAGGTGCACGTCGAGGGCGGGGCGCAGCCGGCGGCGGGCAACCGCGCCGGGGCGGCCAAGCAGCGGCGGGCCAACCCGAACCGGGGCAGCCGGGGCAACAAGCGCAAGCGCTGAGCGCACCGAGCGGCGAAGGTGGCACCCCCGTTTTGACTGCTCCCTTCGCCGCCCGGCTCAGCCGATCTGCAGGCGGACACACCGCCATCGGCCGTCCAGTCCTTCCAGGCGCAGCGCCAGCGCCCGGAAGCGGTCACCGACCCGCAGCACGGCGGCCACCTCAGCCACCCCGTCCGCGGTCTCGGTGACGTGCAGTGAATGCAGCGCGGCCGGCCGGCGTGCGGTGCCCAACCTGCTGATCCGGCCGGCGTCGCGGACCAGGCCGGCCTGCACCGTCGGGCTGGTGTGGTGGCGCAACTGGGACGCCGAACGGCGCCCGGTGGCGGTCTCGATCATGCCGATCACCAACCGCCTGGCCAGCACCGCCGGCTCGGGGAGCTCGTGGCGTCCGGTGGGCCGGGCCGCGAACGGGTCCGGCTCGGCCCGTAGCCGCATCGCCGACGGCGCGTTCGCGCCGAGGGCCTCGAACGGCAACGGCTGATCCAGCGGGCCTACCAGGCTCAGGTGTCGGTCGAGCAACTCGTCGTCGAAGGGCGGTTCGCGGCGCGGCGCCGGCCGGAGCACGAAGCGTCGGATAGCCGGCCCGGGGTCGGCCCCGCCCAGCTCGTCCGGCTCGTCCGGCTCGTCCAGCTCGACCGGTGCCGCAGGCAACGTCATCCGCCGGTGCCGGTACGGGAGGGTTCAGGCACGAGCAGGTTGGCGCCGGGACGGAGCAGGTCCGGATCGGCGCCGATCAGCTGCCGGTTCGCGGCATACCAGCGCGGCCATTCGGCCTGGATCCGGGCCGCTGACGGGGCCGGGCCGAGCCGGTGCGCGGCGATCGACCACAGCGAATCGCCGGGTCGGACCGTCACCCGGTCGGGGCTGCGGTCGGGGCTGCCAGGAGAGCCGGATGCTGAGCCGCGCCGGGGATCGGTGGCGGCGGCCGGGTCCGAGTCGGTGGTCGGGTTCCGATCGGAGGCGAGATTCCGATCGGCGGCTGGGGGTGGGTCGGCGGCTGGGGGCGGGTCGGTGGGCCAGCTGAGCGGTGGCAGGGTGGACGAGGTGCTGGTCGGTGTCGTCGGGCCACCGGTGGCCGGAGCGGCGAGCGCGGCGACCGGGCTGAGCAGGATCGAGGTGCCGGCCGCGGCCACGACCACCCGTCGCAGCGCCGCCGGCGTCAGCCGCTCAGCCAGCGCGTGCCCCAGCCGGCCGTGCCGTCCGGGCAGCAGCGAGACCCCGGTGGCCGTCAGGCCGAGCGCCACCCAGAGCGCGACCAGCCACAGCAGGGCACCGGTAAGGGTGCCGGCGGCCGCGTCCGGCCCGACCTCGGCAACCCAGTGCCGCGGTGACCGCAACTCACCGAGCAGCTTCACCGGGTGTGGAGCGCGGGCTGTCAGGAAGTAGGCGCTACCGACCGCCAGTCCCGAGACCTGGACCCGAGCGCTGCTTATCATGCGTTTCCCTTCGTTTGCATCTATTTACATAGATACGCGAGTGGCTACGCTGGGTCAAGCGGTTGTGGACAACGTGATGTGGCCAGGAGGGACCAGCTGCTGTCACTGGAAGCCTCAGCTCACAGGCTCGCCTGGCGGGATGGCGGCGCCAGGAGTCGGCAGGCCGGACGGCGGGGGGCCGGCAAGCCCGGAGGGCAGGGGGAGCCGGCACCCGGAGGGCTGGTTGCACCCTCCGCCGGCCCGCGTCCCGCGACGCTGCCCCTAGCTGCCGTCTCGTTGGCTACGGAACGGGATACCGCTGGTCCCTGGCGGGTCCTCAGCCGCAGCGCTGGCCGCTGTCGATCGCCCACCGGCCATTGGGTAGCCGTACCGCGTGCAGGGTCACGTTGTCGCCGCTGATGCTCACCCCGGACGGGTCGGCGGTACCGGCCGTCCAGACCGTGTCGGGCGTGCCGTAACCGGCCGGGTCGCCCTGCTGGCTGAAGTGCTGCGCCGCCTGCACGGGCGTGGCCCAGCCGGAGTAGCCGCTGACCAGCGAGACGGCGAAGCCTGAGCCGTTAGCGCAGCCGGGACTTGTGCTGGCCGGCGGCGCGGCCGGCCTCGAACCGGTGGGGGTGGCCGGTCGTGACGCCGTAGAACCGGCGGCCGCCCCCAGACGCTCGGGAGAGACTGGCGGCGGGTCGGCCGCAGCGCACCCGGTGAGGACCAGCACGGCAAAGGCTGCCGAAAGCAGGACCGGTCGCGGCAGGCCACGGTGCTGGTGTGCTGTCACGGGCCGGCTTCCTCCGTCCTGGGCGGCTCTGTCCTGAGCCTCGGCTCTCTTCACTTGATGCGCTGGCAGCGGAATCGGTTGCACGCTGCCGGTCCCGGCGCCGGGGCGAACTTACCCTAGTGGCGTGGATACCCCTGGGGGGTATTTGACACCGGGGCTGGTCGAGGCGTATATCTGACAGCAGCACAGCGCAGTCGGCCGTGGCAGGCCGGAGAGGATGGAAGTCATGACCAGCAACGCCCCGCACCACAGCCACCAGATGGCCGTCCCGGCTCATCCGGACCAGGGCGACCTCGGGCAGCCCGCGTCGGCGACCCAGGGTCGGGAGCTGACCCGGACAGCCATCTCGGCAACGCTGCACTGCCTTACCGGCTGCGCCATCGGCGAGGTCCTTGGCATGGCGCTGGCCACCTGGTGGGGCTGGGCCAACGGGCCCTCCATCGCCTTGGCCGTCGTGCTGGCGTTCGCCTTCGGCTACGCGCTGACGGCCAGTGCGGTACTGCGCGCGGGGTTGTCGTTGCGGCAGGCCGTCGGGGTGGCGTTCGCCGCCGACACGCTGTCGATCCTGACCATGGAGATCATGGACAACGCGGTGATCCTGGCGGTGCCGGGCGCGATGGAGGCCGGACTGGCCAGCCTGCTCTTCTGGGGCAGCCTGGCGGTGTCGCTGGTGGTGGCTTTCGTGGTGACGGTCCCGGTCAACCGGGCGCTGATCGCACGCGGTAAGGGCCATGCGGTGGTGCACGCCTACCACCATCACTGAGGCGCGGATGGGCTCCGTACGGTCGGGCTGGTGCGGACTCGCTGTCGCGCCACCGGGGCGGCCAGCCGGACCGGCCGTCCCGCCGACCCGGGGTTGCGGCACAATTCGGCGCCTGACGGTCGCGATCGCGCCGTCGGCGCCGGACTGGCAGCCAACCGAGAGGGATAGCGGATGCGGTGGGATGACCTGTTCGCCGATCTCGAAGCGCAGGCCGAGGCGTTGCAGGCGGCGGAGCGCGACGCCGAGGTCGCGGAGCTGACCCGGCTGGAGGCGTCCCGGTTGGACCTGGCCAGCCGGCTG
>DASZEI010000442.1:0-8025 GCA_035940975.1 Jatrophihabitans sp.
TCACATCGCTGAACTCCACGTCCAGCGCCGCGGCCGCCTCGCGGGCCAGCCCCCGGACGGCCAGGCAGTAGCCGCGGTCGGCGGTGACGGCGATGTCGAGCACCGCGTCACGCATCCCGAGGGCGTCCAGCGCGTCCTGCCCGGGCCGGGCCGAGTCCGGCGGCAGCACCAGGATGCCGGAATGCTCCTCGCCCAGCCCCAGCTCGCGCGCCGAGCAGATCATCCCGTCCGAGATCCGGCCGTAGGTCTGGCGGGCGGTGATCGGAAACGGCCCGGGCAATACCGCGCCGGGCAGCGCGGCCACGATCAGGTCACCTTCGGCGAAGTTGCGAGCGCCGCAGACGATCCCGCGCGGCGCCGGCTCGCCGACGTCGACCAGGCAGTACCGGATCGGCTTCTTGAACTCGGCCAGCTCCTCGATCCGCTCGACCCGGCCGATCAGCAGCGGCCCGCTGACCCCGTCGGCCGGCGATTCGACGCGCTCGACCTCCAGCCCGACCCGAACCAGCGCCTCGCCCAGCTGCTGCCCGCTGAGGCCGGCCGGCAGCTCGGCGAATTCGGCGATCCACGACACCGGTGCCCGCATCTCAGGCCTCCATTCCGAAGGCCTGGGTGAAGCGCAGATCACCCTCGACGATGTCTCGGGTGTCCTCGGCGCTGTTGCGGAACATCATGGTGCGCTCGATTCCCATCCCGAAGGCGAAGCCCGAATAGACCTCGGGATCGATGCCGCAGGCCCGCAGCACCCGCGGGTTGACCATGCCGCAGCCACCCCACTCGATCCAGCCTTCGCTGTCGCAGGTGCGGCACGGCCGGTTGGGGTTGCCGACCGACTCGCCGTGGCAGACGAAGCACAGCAGGTCCGGCTCGGCGCTGGGTTCGGTGAACGGGAAGTAGGACGGCCGCAGGCGGGTCACGATGCCGGGACCGAAGAACGCCTGGGCCATGTGGTCCAGGGTGCCCTTGAGGTGCGCCATGGTGATGCCCTTGTCGATCACCAGCCCCTCGAGCTGGTGGAAGACCGGCGAGTGGGTGGCATCGAGCTCGTCGGTGCGGAAGACCTTGCCGGGGCAGACGACGTAGATCGGCGGCCGGCGGGCCAGCATCACCCGGGCCTGCACCGGCGAGGTGTGGGTGCGCAGCACCAGGCCGCTGTCGGCCGAACCGTCCGGGCCGGCCACGAAGAAGGTGTCCATCAGCGAGCGGGCCGGGTGGTCGACACCGATGTTGAGGGCGTCGAAGTTGAACCACTCGGCCTCCACCTCGGGTCCCTCGGCGACCTCCCAGCCCATCGCGGTGAAGACGTCGCCGACCAGTTCCTGGGTGGTGGTGATCGGGTGCCGCGCGCCGGTGAGCCGGCGATCCCAGGGCAGCGTCACGTCGACCGATTCCTCTGCCAGCACCCGGGCGTCGCGCTCGGCTTCCAGCTCGGCCAGCCGGGCGGCGTAGGCCTGCCGGACCTCGGCACGGGCGGCGTTGACCCGCTTTCCGGCCTCGGACTTGGCGGCCGGCGGCAGCGCGCCGATCTCCCGGTTGGCCAGCGCCAGCGGTGACCGGTCGCCGACGTGGGCGTTGTGGGCGGCTCGCAGCTGGTCCAGGTCCGTGGCCCGGGCAAAGGCCTCGCGCGCCGCCGAGATCCCGGCCGCCAGAGCCGACGGGCTCAGTGCGGCGACCTGCTTGGGGTCATAGCTGTCATTGGCGCCAGGCATGGCAGGAAGTCCTTCAGGTCGAAGCCGGTTGAACAGAGCCGGGGGGAATCCGAGCAGTCACCGAGAAGTCTAGGAGAGCGGTCGAAGCCGATTAGCCCGTGCCGAGGCGTACAGGCAGACGGCGGCGGCCGCGGCCAGGTTCAGGCTCTCGGCCCGGCCGTGCACCGGTACCCGCACCGCGAGGTCGGCGGCCCGCACCAGCTCGGCGGGCAGGCCGCGGGCCTCGTTGCCGAACACCCAGGCAGTCCGGCCGGCCAGCGCCCCCTGATCGGCCAGCTCGTCCAGGTCGAGGCTGGCCGAGCCGGTGGTGGCCACGGTGCGCAGCCCGGCCGCCCGGCACCCGGCGAGGGCGGTCACCGGCTGCAGGCCGGTGACCACGTCGAGGTGGAAGAGGCTGCCGGCGGCGGCCCGGACGGCCTTGCCGTTGTAGGGGTCCACCGAGTCGCCGGTGAACAGCACCGCGTCGGCCCCCGCGGCGTCGGCGGTGCGCAGGATGGTGCCGGCATTGCCCGGGTCGTTGGCCTCGACCAGGATCACGACCAGTCGCGGCGTCCGGGCCAGCGCGTCGGCCAGGCTCACGTCCAGCCGGGTGCAGACCGCGAACAGCCCCTGCGGGTGCACGGTTTCGCTGAGCGAGGCCGCGGCCCGGTCGCTGATCACCGACACCGAGCCCGGCGGGGCCTGCTCGAGCAGGTCGGGGTGGCGCTGGGCGGCCGTGGGGGTAGCGAACAGTTCCAGCACCGTGCCGGGTCGCCGCAACGCCTCGCGGACCGACTGGGCGCCCTCGGCAAGAAACCGCCCGGCCTCCCGGCGACCTCGAGGACTGGTCAGTCCTCGGGCCGTCGCGAGCCGGGCGTTGGAGTCGGAAAGCACCGACCCGGAAAGCTAGGCGGCGGGCGTCTGAGCGGCGCCGCCGCCGATGCCCGCTGCCTCGACGGCCTTCTTGGCGACCGCGACCAGCGCCGCGAACGCCGGCGCGTCGGTGACCGCCAGGTCAGCCAGTACCTTGCGGTCGGCCTGGACGCCGGCCAGCCGCAGGCCCTGCATGAAGCGGTTGTAGGTCATGTCGTTGGCCCGGGCCGCCGCGTTGATCCGGGTGATCCACAGCTGCCGGAAGTCACCCTTGCGGGCCTTGCGGTCGCGGTAGGAGTAGGTCGCCGAGTGCAGCAACTGCTCCTTGGCCTTGCGGTACAGCCGGGACCGCTGGCCCCGGTAGCCCGAAGCCGCTTCGAGGGTCGTCCTGCGCTTCTTCTGGGCGTTGATCGCCCTCTTGACGCGTGCCACGTTGGTAGTCCTTGTTCATCGGGCCGAGCTGGAGGATCCGGTGTCCGGGTGCCCGCTCGGCGGGGAAGATCTGACAGGTTCTGGATCAGCGGCCGAGCATCCGCTTGACGCGCGGAACATCGACGGCTGCGATCTCTTCGGTGCCGGTCAGGCGCCGGGTGAGCTTGGAGGACTTGCGCTCCAGCAGGTGGCGCTTACCCGCGCGCTCGGTCAGCAACTTGCCGCTGCCGGTGATCTTGACGCGCTTCTTCATCCCCGAGTGGGTCTTGTTCTTGGGCATCTTCAATCCTTCTTCGTGGCCGCCGGCCGACCAGCAGGTCGGCCGGCGGAGCCAGCACTGACGGCGGTGAGGGGTGACCTCAGCCCTGCGGTGCTTGCTCCTCGACGGTCTTGGCGGGGCGGTGTGCGGCCCTGGTGCTGCGATGCGGAGCAACGACCATGACCATGTTGCGGCCGTCCTGCTTGGGCGATGACTCCACGAAGCCGAGGTCGGTGATGTCCTCGGCCAACTTCTGCAGCAACCGGAACCCGAGTTCCGGCCGGGACTGCTCACGACCGCGGAACATGATCGTGATCTTGACCTTGTCGCCCTGCTTCAGGAACCGCTCGACGTGACCCTTCTTGGTCTCGTAGTCGTGCGGGTCGATCTTGGGACGGAGCTTCATTTCCTTGATCACGGTCAGTGCCTGATTGCGCCTGGCCTCGCGAGCCTTCTGCGCGCTCTCGTACTTGAACTTGCCGTAATCCATGAGCTTGCAGACCGGGGGCCGCGCCATCGGTGCCACCTCGACCAGGTCGAGGTCCGCTTCGGCGGCCAGTTCGAGTGCCTTGCCGATCGGCACGATGCCGACCTGCTCGCCCTCTGGTCCGACGAGTCGGACTTCGGGGACGCGAATCCGGTCGTTGATCCGGGGTTCAGAGCTGATGTGGCCTCCTAGGTTGTGCTGTCTGAAACGCCAGGCTGCTGCCCGTGCCTGCCGGGATGGCCCGGCAATGACAACGGCCCCGCTGCAACCGATGCAGTCGGGGCCGATCCGGTTCCGTGGCGATCCGAACAGCACCCGTCGGGCCGGCCGCTGCCGACTAACGGGTACCGCCTGGCACCGCCCGGAGGCGGTGCTGGACCGAACCCGGCTGCCGTGAGGCGGCTCGGGTGGGAAACCGGGGCTTCCGCTTGCACACCGGCTCTTACCCTTGCGAGCTGCCCTTGCGGGCGCGGATCCGGCGGGTCGCGTGTGCAAGGGTAGCAGCGTGTGCACCGAGCACCCAAACGACGCTGATGCCGAGAAAAGCGGCGCGGCTGCCGAGGCGACCCGAGGAGTGCCCGGCAACCGTGGCCGGCTGGGTTGAGAGCCCTGCGGCAGGCGTTCCGGGTGCCTCGACATACCCGGACCAGCTCGGCGATGGCCGGGACGAAAAGTCCGGATCTCGGTGTTCGGCGTGAGCCCGATTCGATGACAGCGCGTGATTGAACCATCGAATTTTATAAACTGTGCGTGACACGCCGCAGTTTCGCTTACTCTGATTTTACGCCGGGGGGCCGTGTAGCTACCAAACAGGGATGTTTCGACGTGACTCGACGCTCCACCTTGCCCACCTCCGGCCCCATCTCCGGCTGCCTCCGGCTGACCCGAAGGGCTGGCGCTCTCACCGCGATCGCCAGCCTGGCGGTCCTCGGCTGCGCCCAGACGGTGGCCGGCGCCACCACCCCGAGCGACCCGATCGGTTACTTCGACCAGGCCGTCCCGAGCGGGTCCGCTGGCATCAACGTCCAGGGCTGGGCGGCCGACCCGGACAACCTGGCGTTGTCGCTGACCGTGCAGGCCAGCCTGGACGGGGCTGCCGCCGGCCAGGTGGTCACCGCGGTGCCCCGTTCGGACGTGGTCGCCGCGCGCGGCACCGGGCCTACCCCAGGCTTCGCGATGACGCTGGCCGCGCTGCCCGGCACCCACACCGTCTGCATGACCGCTGTCAACATCGCCGCCGGCGGCAACACCGCGCTGGGCTGCCGGGTGGTCGTGGTACCGGCACCGGTCGGCAGCACCCCGACCGCCGCCGAGATCGCGGCGCACAGCCCGTTCGGAGCGCTGGAGAAGGTCACGGCCAGCGGCACCACCGTGACCCTGACCGGCTGGGCGGCCGACCCTGACAACCTGGCCCAGCCGCTGAAGATCCTCGCCGGCCACGACGGCAGCCCGGCAGTGGTGACCTCGGCGAAGGTGGTCGCCAGGCCCGACATCGCGCTGTCCCGGCAGGTCGGGAGCAACCAGGGGTTCTCGGTCACCATCACGCTGAGCACCGGAACCCACCTGGTGTGCGCCGCGGCCACCAACATCGCCATCGGGGTGAACCGCCAACTCGGCGGCTGCCTCAAGCTGTGGGTCGGCTACACCGCTGCCGAGATCGCCGCGCACAGCCCGGTCGGGGCGCTGGAGGCGGCCCGCGCGCAGAGCGACACGAGTCTCGGGGTCAGGGGCTGGGCCTCGGACCCGGATAACCGGGCCGCCTCGATCAAGGTGGTGGCCTACCTGGACGGGACGGCCGCGGCCACGGTCCTGGCGACGGTGCCGCGTCCGGATCTGGTGACCAGCCAGTCCACCGGGCCGGCGGCCGGCTACTCCTTCTCCATCCCGGCCCGCACCGGTTCGCACAACGTCTGCCTGTGGGCGGTCAACATCGGCATCGGGGCGAACAAGTACCTTGGGTGCGCGTCGCTGAGCACCCCGGCGGTCACCATGCTGGCGGGACCGGCGCCGGTGGCACCGGTATCGAACACCAAGATCGTCACCCTGGCCCTGACGTTCATCGGCAAGCCCTACGTCTGGGGCGGGGCCAGCCCGACCGGCTTCGACTGCTCGGGCCTGGTGCAGTACAGCTACCGGACCGCCGCCGCGCTCACCACCCCGCGGGTTGCCCAGGACCAGTTCTACGCGGCCCGGATGATCCCGGCCGTCCGCGCGGTGCCCGGTGACCTGGTCTTCTACCACGACAACACCGGCTACGTGTACCACGTCGGGATCTACACCGGGCCCGGCATGACGGTCGCCGCGGTGAACCCGGCCAACGGTGTCAAGGCCCAGCCGATCTGGGACTCGACCGTCACCTACGGCAGCTTCACCCACAGCTGAGCCGCGACTGTCAGCCGTAAGGGGCGGGTCTGACAGGCGGGGTCTGACGAGCGCCGTCTGGCGTGCGGCCGTACCCAGCGGATCGGGCAACCGGGATGCGGATGCCGCGTTCTGGTCACCAGATTGGTCGTAGCCGCCCGGGCGCGGCGAGAGCACCGAGAGCGTGAGTGAACGTGTCGAAGGTGGTCGGATCGAGTTGGCGACGCCAACCGTCGACGACGGCGGCGGCCGCCTGCTCTGCCGCGGCGGTACAGGCGTGGCCCCGCTCGGTCAGGACGATCACCCGCGCGCGGCCGTCATGCGGAGCAGGTACCCGGGTGACGTAGCCGCGTGCAACCAGATGGTCGACGAGTTGGGCCGCGGCCTGCTTCGTGATACCCAGCGCCGCGGCGAGACCAGACGTGGTGGTGTCGCCGCCCGACAGTGCGGCGAACGCGAACCCGTGCACCGGTCGAACGTCGTCAAACCCCCGCGTCGCAAGCCCGGACTGGATGCCCTCGACCAGCGCCGCGGATAACCGCAGGGTCGCCGTCGCAGTATGCCAATCCGTCGCCACCGGCCCATCGTGCCATAGACAGACAGCTAGCTTGTCTATATAGTCAAGCTACTTGTCTATCTGAGAGGAAGCTTGATGCCGATCTACGCGCCCACCGACGCCACCGAGTTCGCTACCCATGGCAGTAGCTTCGCCGCCTACGTCAACCCCAGCCGCGGCAGCACGGACCTGTGCGCTTGGCGCCTCACTGTTCCCCCGAACCTGACCGGCGCCGCCCATCGCCCCAGTCGGGAAGAGGTGCTGCTCGTCATCGACGGCTTCCTGCACGTCACCGTCGATGACGAAACCCACCGGCTCGGACCCGGAGCGGTCATCCACGTGCCCGCCGAGTCACTTCTGCAGGTCGATACGGGCACTGAAGGCGGAAGCGCCTGGGTGACTACGACACCCGGGCTCACCGCCACCCTTCGTGACGGCACGACCATCACCCCGCCCTGGGCCCGATAGCCCTTCGGCTCCGCGCGATTCAGCCGGCGGCGGAGCGGCTGGCGGCGAACAGCGCCCGCAACTTCTGCATGACCAGGACGCTGCGCTCGCCGTCACCGCGCTGGACCGCGTACAGGGTGATCAGCTCGTCGCCCGGCAGCACCAGCCGGGCGAAGCGCGCCTTGGACGGGAACTCCACCTGGGTCACCAGCTCCCAGTCCACGTGCCGGTAGCCGGCGAAGAACCCGCGGCAGTCCACCCCCCGGGCGTCGGCGCGCAACCGTGGCCTGGTCAGCGACAGCAGCCCGAGGGCCACCAGCAGCCCGGTGCCGGCAATGCCGACCTGGTCGGCGGCGTTGAAGCTGACCCCGTCGTCGGCGGTGCTGCGCAGGATCAGCGCGGCGATCCCGAACACGATCAGCACTACGACGGCGGCCAGCACCGCGAGCCGGCTGGCCTTGACCGGCCGGGCGGTGACCAGCCGCGGCACCGGAGGGTCGGTGGCCGCTGGCTCGCTCATGGCGCCGCCCCCCTGTGCTGTGCTCATAACGGGACGCTCATGCCGGGACGCTCACAACCGGACGCTCACGACCGGGACGCTCACAACCGGGACGCTCACAACCGGACGCTCACAACCGGCAGGCATGGATGTCGGTGACCAGGATGGCGCGCGCCCCGATCTCCCAGAGCTCGTCCATGATCCGGTTGGTGTCGCGGCGGGGCACCATCGCGCGCACCGCCGACCAGCCGGCCGTGCGCAGCGGCGAGACGGTCGGCGACTCGAAGCCGGGGGTGACCGCCACCGCCCGCTCGACCAGGGCATCGGCGATGTCGTAGTCCATCAGCACGTACTGCCGGGCGATCATCACGCCCTGCAACCGGCGCACCAGCTGCTCCACCGCTGGGGACGAGGCCGCCCCGG
>DASZEI010000443.1:0-5699 GCA_035940975.1 Jatrophihabitans sp.
TCTGCCGCGCTCGCGTCCACACTCGGCGACAGCGAACTGGTCGCGGTCGAGGACATCGGGTCGGGACCGGACGCCGCCCAGATGCCGGGCGATGCGCAACCGCCAAGTGCGCCGGTCAGCAGCACGAAGGCGGCAACCGCGCTCAGCTGGCGAGAACGGGACGGCTGCGGGCGAGCGTACGCAGCGATGCGGGAGCGGTTCACGGGATGGTCCTCAGCTAAGTAATTAACGGCAATCTAATGTAGCGCTGGATGAGCGCGCATAGTGGGTGAATTGCTAAATTCGTGTGTCAGGCACCACTGGAGGCACTCAACCGCCGACCGTTGCCATCCGTCGCCAGAGCCGGCGCTGGAGCAGCAGTGTCGTGACGCCGGCGATGGTCATGCCGGTGAGGTTCAGCACCAGCTGAGCCAGCGACCCGAGGATCTGCCCCGAGTTCCAGACCGCCATCGACAGGGCCAGGTCACCGGCGGCCGGAACTGTGGTCACCGAGATGAAGACGCCCACCAGCGCGTTCGAGCGGCCGGCGGTCTGGGACAGCACCCCGGCGCAGCCGGCAATGATGGCGACGACCGCGGACCACCTGTCCGGACGCCAGATGAACCCGGTCAGCGGACGGGCGGCGCTGACCGAGGACGGGTGCACCCAACCCACCGCGCGAGCGGCCAGCGCGCACATCAGCGCGATGCCGATCGCGAACACGAAGCCCCTGACCAGCAGCGCCAGGGCCCGGCGGCTCAGCTGGGCCCGGCGCAGCGCGATACCGAGCGCCAGCGCCGCGACCACACCGAACTCGGGGCCCACCACCATCGCCCCGACCACCAGGACGGCTGAGTCGGTGACGACCGCGATCGAGGCCAGCATCACCGCGATGGTGAGGAAGGCGTAGTAGGACCACGAGCCGGCCACCTGGGTCGCGGCTTGGTCGAGCACCTCATCCCAGACCACGGCGTCATCCGGCGAGCCGGGCGCCGCCGCTTCGGTCGCGTGCGCGTTCGCCGACGGCGCCGCCTCGATGGCCGACAGCACCACCCCGCCGTCGGCGTACAAGCCGACCTGGCGCAGCCAGTCCAGCACCTCGGTGACCGCCTCGCGGGCGACGTCGCACAGCACCAGGTCACCCTTCGGACGCACCCCGGCGCCGGCCATCACCACCACGTTGGTGACCCGCGGATCCTGCTCCAGAGTGCTGGCAACGGCGGCCGTCCGCTCGGCCGGCACGATCAGGCGCAGGTGCATCACAGCTGGCATCGTCTCATCGCCGCGAGCGTGCCGGCGCCGCGTTGCTGGTTCAATGGCAGTCCACCGACCCCGCAGCACGGCGGAAAGGACTGCTGGTGTCAGAGCGCTGGTACAAGGAAGCGGTCGTCTACTGCCTCGAGGTCGACTGCTTCCAGGACTCCGACGGAGACGGCTGCGGGGACCTGCCGGGGCTCACCAGCCGGCTGGACTACCTGGCCCGCCTCGGCGTGACCTGCCTGTGGCTGAACCCGATCCATCCCTCGCCCCAGCTCGACGGCGGCTACGACATCACCGACTACTACGGCATCGACCCGCGGCTGGGCACCCTCGGCGACTTCGTCGAACTCGCCACCCAGGCCCGCTCGCGCGGCATCCGGCTGCTGCTCGACCTGGTCGTCAACCACACCTCCGACCAGCACCCGTGGTTCCGGTCCGCCCGCAGCGACCCCGACTCGCCGTACCGCGATTGGTACGTCTGGAGCAAGGACGAGCCGCCGGACCGCCGGCAGGGCATCGTGTTCCCCGGCGAGCAGACCGAGACCTGGACGATGGACGACACGGCCAAGCTCTGGTACTACCACCGCTTCTACGATTTCCAGCCCGACCTGAACTGGGCGAACCCCGCCGTGCGCGCCGAGATCAAGAAGGTGATGGGGTTCTGGGTGCAGCTGGGCGCGGCCGGATTCCGGATCGACGCGGCGCCGTTCGTGATCGAGGAGATCAGCGCCGGCGTGGACCCCGGCCCCAAGGACTGGACCATCCTCGACGACTGGCGCCAGGACGTGCAGTGGCGCAACGGCGAGGCGGTGCTGCTGTGCGAGGCCAACGTCGAGCCCGAGGAGGTAGCAAAGTACTGCGCGGCCACACCGGAGGGCCCTAACGACCGCGCCCACCTGATGTTCGCCTTCGGCCTGAACGCCAAGCTCTGGCTGGCGCTGGCCCGCTGTGACGCCGAACCGCTGATCGAGGGACTGGGCACGATGCCCAAGCTGGCCCCGATGGCGCAGTGGGCGACCTTCCTGCGTAACCACGACGAGCTCGACCTCAGCAAGCTGACCGACGAGCAGCGCAGCGACGTGATGGCGGCCTTCGCGCCCAAGCCCGACATGCGCCTCTACGGCCGGGGCATCCGCCGCCGGCTGGCCTCGATGATGAACGGCAACCGGCCCCGGATCGAGCTGGCCTACTCGCTGCAGTTCACCATGCCGGGCACCCCGGTGCTGCGCTACGGCGAAGAGATCGGGATGGGGGAGGAGCTGAAGCTGCCGGGCCGGCTGGCGATCCGGACGCCGATGCAGTGGGATGCCAGCCGCTCCGGCGGGTTCTCCACCGCCGGCGTGGCAGAGCTGCTGCGTCCACTGCCGGCCCGCGGCAACTACACCGCCAAGCGGGTGAACGTGGAGGCCCAGCGGCTGGACCGGCACTCGCTGCTGCGCTGGTTCGAAGAGCTGATCAGGGTGCTGCGCGAGTGCCCGGAGATCGGGGTGGGCCAGGTCAGCGTGATCGACCGCCCGCTGCCGCGCTCGGTGCTCGCACATCGTTTCGACGCCCCGGAGGGGGCGATCCTGCTGGTGCACAACCTGGCCGGCACGCCGGTGACGCTCGACCTGAGCGGGGTCGACCTCGGCAAGAGCGCCAAGGCGCCGTACGAGGTCTTCGCCGACGGCCGGTACGAGCCACCGGCCAAGAACCTCGCGCAGCTGGAGCTCAACGGCTGGGGCTACCGCTGGATCCGGCTGCGCCGCGGCGCGGCCTGAGTCCCGCCAGCGCTCAGACCTCAGCCGGGAACCAGCGGGCCACCCCGCGCACCCGCAGCCGTACCTTCGCGCCGGCGTCCGGGGCGGCGGTGCCGGTGTGCCGCAGGCTGATCACGGCCGAGCGCGGCTCGTCCAGCCGGATCGTCAGCATCGTGTCGTGGCCGTAGTACTCGACACCCTCGACGACGCCCAGCACGGCCGGATCCGCGCCGCCCGCTGAGTCGGTGAGCTCGATCTGCTCCGGCCGCAGCATCACGGTGCCGGCGCCGTCGAGCCCACCGGCGGCCACCGGCCCGACCGCATCGACCGGCACGCTGCCCAGCGCGCACTGGGCGACCGAGCCCGCCAGCACCCCGGCCAGGGTCACCGCGTCGCCGACGAACGCGGCGGTGGCCAGGTCCACCGGTGCCTCGTAGACCTGGCGCGGCGGCCCGACCTGGGTCAGCCGGCCGGCGCTCATCACCCCCACCTGGTCGGCGAACGACAGCGCCTCGGACTGGTCGTGGGTGACCAGCAGGGTGGTGACCCCCTGCCCGGCCAGCGCCTCGGCGACCGCCGCCCGGGTGCTGGCCCGTAGCCCGGCGTCCAACGCGCTGAACGGCTCGTCCAGCAGCACCAGTCCCGGCCGCGGCGCCACCGCCCTGGCCAGCGACACCCGCTGCTGCTGGCCACCCGACAACTGGTCCGGCCGGCGGTCGGCGTAGTCCGGATCGAGGCTGACCAGTTCGAGCAGCTCGGCGATCCGGGCCCGGGACCGGCGCTCGGTGCGCGGCAGGCCGAACGCGATGTTCTGCGCCACCGTCAGGTGCGGGAACAGCGCCCCGTCCTGCGCGACGTAGCCCAGCCCGCGCCGGTGCGGCGGCACCCAGACGCCGTCGCCGCAGACCTGCCGATCGCCGATGAACACCGAACCCGGATCGGGGGGTTCGAAGCCGGCGATCACCCGCAGCAGGGTGGTCTTGCCGCAGCCGGACGGCCCGACGATCGCGGTGGTGGAGCCGTCGGCGATGTCGAGGTCGATGCCCTTCAGGACCGGGACCGGGCCGTAGCCGCTGTGCACCCCGCGAACCGTCAGGGCGCTCACCGGCCGGCCATCCGGTGCGACTGGACCAGCAGGAACCACGACACCGGGATCGACAGCACGATCATCAGCAGCGCGTACGGCGCCGCGGCGGCGTAGTCGATCGTCGAGCTGAACGACCAGAACTGGGTGGCCAGCGTCCGGGTGCCGGTCGGGGCGAGCAGCAGCGTCGCGGTCAGCTCGGTCACCACCGCCATGAACACCAGCGCGGCGCCGGCGGCCAGCGCCGGGGCGATCAGCGGCAGGGTGACCCGGCCGAACAGCCGCACCGGCGAGCTGCCCAGCGCCTTGGCCGCCTCGTCGAGTTCGGGCGGCGCCTGTTCGATGCCGGCCCGCAGGCTGACCATCGCCCGGGGCAGGAACAGCAGCGTGTAGGCCGCCACGATCAGCAGGGTGCTCTGGTAGATCGGGCGGGCATAGCGGATCGCCACGGTCACGAAAGCCAGCGCGACCACGATGCCCGGCATCGCGCTGGCCAGGTAGGTGCAGCGCTCCATCAGCGTCGAGCCCCAGCCGCGATGGCGCACCGCGAGCCGCGCCACCGGCAGCGCGACCGCCGCCGTCAGCACCGCCGCGTACAGGCCCAGGGTGAGCGTGCTCAGCACGGCCGGCAGCAGTTCCGGCGCGGTCCACAGGCCGGTGCCGCCGAGCGCCAGCCACCGTCCGACGCTGACGAACGGCACCCCGATGGCGATGCCGCAGACGGCCGCCGCCGCCAGCAGGGCCAGTGGGGTGGTCCAGCCCAGCCGGACCCGCCGGGGCGGGCGGGCCGCGCCGGAGCCCAGCCGGGCGTAACGCCCCCGGCCGCGCAGCAGCACGTCGAGGGTGATCAGCAGCAGGCAGAGGCTGACCAGCACGGCGGCCAGCATGGTGGCCGCGGCGCCGTTGAAGGTGGACTGGTACTGCTCCATGATCGCGGTCGTGAAGGTCGAGTACCGGATCATCTGCAGCGCGCCGTACTCGGCCAGCAGGTGCAGCCCGACCAGCAACGCGCCGCCGAGGATCGCGGTGCGCAACTGCGGCAGCACCACCCGGGCCAGCACCCGCGCCGAGGAGTGCCCGAGCGAGCGGGCCGACTCCTCCAGCGCCGGGTCCAGCCGCCGCAGCACCGCCGCGACCGGCAGGTAGACGAACGGGAAGTAGGCGAACGTCGTGATCAGGGTCGCGCCGCGCAACCCCTCGATCGAGGGGTACAGCGACACCCAGCCGTAGCTGGTGACGAAGGCCGGTATCGCCAGCGGCATCGCGAACAGCACCGCCCACAGCCGGCGCAGTGGCAGGTCGGTCCGTTCGACGAGCCAGGCGGCCGCCACCCCGAGCAGCACGGTGGCGGTGACGGTGCTGGCCACCAGCGCCACGGTGTGCCGCAGCAGCTCACCGACCCGGGGCCGCACGATCAGCGCGTAGGCCTCGTCCCAGCCGGTGGCCACCGTCTGCGCCAGGACGTAGCCGAGTGGGATCAGCGACAGCGCCGACACCGCGAAGGCCGTGACCACCAGCCCGACCGGAGCCCGCCGACCGCGCCGCAGGAGCGTGCCCCGGGCGCGCCGTGGGAGCGTGCCCCGGGCGCGGCGACCCCGGACCGGCAGGCCGGGACCAGGCCGGTTCGGCGCGAGCGC
>DASZEI010000444.1:0-8434 GCA_035940975.1 Jatrophihabitans sp.
GCCGGGAGCGGCCCCGACCGGCGGTGACACCAGCAACCCGGCGACCAGCGAACAACCTGCGAGAACGGCGAGGATTCGGCGCATGACACGCTCCTAGCTGCCGGCTCGACCCGAAGGCCGAGGATGGCCTCACTCAGCTAGACACCTGACGCGGGCATTCCATTGCTCACCGGGACGTTCCGGCGGACCGGATGTGTCAGCCGGCCACGTGGAGGTAGTAGCCGGTGACGTAGATGTGCACCAGCACCTCGGTGTTGGTCATGCTGTACAGCGCGACGGCGCTGTGCGGGCCCTGGCCGACGGTGAGCTCGGTGGGCTGCAGCAGCGCTGAGGACGACACCTGCGGTGCCCGGTTCCAGGCGGTGGTGTCCACGTTCCGGATGCTGATCGCCGCCGGCTGCGCCGGGTGGTCGGTGGTGAGCACCAGGTTCACCGCGCCGGTCTGGCCGGCCGGCACCCCGGTCACGGCCCGGTAGAAGCCGGCGTTGCTGTAGATGTCGATGCTCTGCCCGGAGTTCAGCGCGTGCGGGACCTGCGGTACGTAGCTGCCCTCGGTCGTCACCGTTCCCGGCAGGAAGTAGCCGTAGACGTCCACCACCAGGTCGATGCTGCTCGCGCTGGTGTTGGTGAAGGTCAGGGTGCCGTTGCTGCCGAGCTTGACCACCCGCTCGGTCTGCATGGTCTGCGGCCTCTCCCAGTCGCCGACGAACCGCAGCGGGGTGGTGGCCCGGGTGTTGTCGCCGTCGGTGACCACCAGTTGCCCGGTGGTGTGCGCCGAGAGCACCGCGATGTCGGCGACCACGGCACTCGCCCCGCCGGCCGGCACCCCGCCGTGCCCGGCGAGCGCCAGGGTGACCTTTTTGCCGGCGCCGATGCTCGCCTTCGGCACCCCGATTCCCTTGCGGGTGTCGAGCACCCGGGTGTTCGCGTAGGCGAACCGGCCGGGCAGCGTCGGGGCGCCCGCAGCGTAGAAGCCCAGCACGTCGATGAGGATGTGGGTGGGCTTGGCGGCGTTGCTGCGGATCGTCATGCCACCGCTGGGGCTCAGCGGGACGGTCAGCTGCTGCTGGATATTGCCGCCGCCGGTCAGCGACATGGTGACCCGGCCGTCCCAGCCGGAGGAGCTGGGGTATACCGACAGCGAACCGGCGGGCGCGGGGGTGGGCACCGTGACGTCGATGACAGCGGCGGACACATCGTTCGCCAGCACCGGCCGGGCGTCGAACAGGTTGACGGTCACCGTGTGGCCGGGGGCCAACAGGCCCTTGAAGCCGCCGATGCCGGACCGGGTGTCGAGCACCCGCTTCGGGGGGAGGGGCTGGTAGCTGCCGGCGATGTCGGCGGCGAGCGCCGGGCCGGACGCGGCGTGGGCTACCGGTGTGGCCGTGACCAGGCCGGCGATCAGGGACGCGCCGGTGAGAAGGACAGCAGTCTTGCGCATGGTTTTCCGCTCCTCAGCTGCGGGGAGCAGACCCGGATGGTCAGCTGTGCCGCGGTTGTAGGACGCGCAGCACGATCACCGGTTGCATTGCAGTCAGATCACGGCCGCCGGCCGCGGCTCCGGCCGGCCGGCTCCGATTTGCGCTCAGACCGGATCCGGAACGGCGGTCAGGCCGCCGGTCGGCAGCACGTCGGCGACGGAGTCCGTCGGCGGCGGCATCAGCACCACCGGGCAGGGCGCCTTGAACACCACATCACCGCCACTGCCGTGCGAGGTCAGCCGCCGCACACGCAGTGGTTGTAATAGTAAGTGCCGGTCACATAGCCGTGCAGATAGGTCCACTTCGAGCTGGAAAGGTTGACCAGCGTGACCGAGCCACCGATGTTCGCGTTGACGATCAGCTCGGTGGGTTGCCGGGCCGGCGTCGAGGACAGCGTCACCGTGGGAGTCCACGCACTTCCCGAGTCGTACAGCCCGAGCAGGCTCGGTTGCCCGGGCTGGTCAGGTGAGATAACGACGTTGTAGGCGATGTCCCCGAAGTCGCGCATCCCTAACAACGACAGCGGCTGGTGTTGGTACAACACGAGCTGCGCACCGTCCTTGCCCACCTTGAGGAGGATCGGTTGCGGGCTGGACGGGTAATAGCGGCCTTCGAACACCCCCGGCCACGGCCCGTCCCCGGTTCGCAGGAAGTAGCCCATCAGGTCGATGACCAGATGGACGCTGGAGGCGCTGGACTGGCCGAAGGTGAGCCTGCCGTCCGGCCCCAGCTTGACGATCCGCTCGGTCTGCATCGGCTGCGGTGCCGTCCGGTTCCCGAGGAAGCGCATGTGCAGGGTGGCCTGGCTGCCGTCGCCATCGGTCACGCCCAGCAGGCCGGTGTCATGCGCCGACAGCACCGCGATGTTCAGCACCACCGCGCTGGCCCCGGCGGCCGGGATGCCACCGTGCCCGGGCAGGGTCAGGGTGATCCGGCCGCCGGGCGCCAGCGGGCTGCCGGCCCGGGTATCCAGGATCCGCGAGTCGAGGGCGACGAAGGTGCCGCGTCCAGTGGGCGTACCGGCCGAGTAGTGGCCCAGCGTCTCGACGATCAGGTGCACGGCGGTGGCCGAGTTGTTGCGGATGGTCACCCCGCCGTCGGTGCCCAGCTTGACGTTCAACTGCTGGCTGATGGTGCTGCCGCCGACCAGCGAGATCGTCACATGGCCGTTCCAGACGGTGCCACTGGGATACACCGACAACGACCCGGCCGGGGCGTTGCCGGGCACCGTGACCTTGACGACCGCCGCCGGTGTCCCCGCCGGAGCGACGTGAGCGGTGACGGTGTTCCTGGGCGCGACGGCACCCGACCGGCCGCCCAGCCCGGTCCGGGTGTCGAGCACCCGGACCGGGTTGCCGCCGGCCGGAAAGTAGCTGCCGGCGCCCGGGTCGGAGATCTGGGAGGCGGCCGGCGCGCCGGGAGCGGCCCCGACCGGCGGTGACACCAGCAACCCGGCGACCAGCGAACAACCTGCGAGAACGGCGAGGATTCGGCGCATGACACGCTCCTAGGTGTTCGATCAGGTACGCGACGGCCGGCCGACCGACTCCGCCCCTCACTGCCTAGACACGCGACACCGGCCAACTGTTGAGCGCCGTGCGAAGAATGTCCTACCGACGCCCGCGGTCAGGCCGTGGTGCGCGCCGCATAGCCGTAGTACCCGACAGCCATGCAGAAGCCGCCGGGCACACAGGAGACGTCAACCACCCCGGACATCCATGGGTCCAGGACGACGAACGGCGCACTCCAGTTCGTGCCGTCGAATCCCAATGCCAGCGGCCTGGCCTCGCCGTCGAGGCCGACGCACACTGCGACGGCCGGGCACGAGACCGCGACCATGGCCTGGTAGGAGTTGGTCGGCACTGACGACCACCTGGCACCGTCGTACTTGGCGGTCCTGGCCAGCGAGGTGTTGAAGTTGTAACTGGTCATCAGGCAGAAGGACGGGCTGGGGCAGGACAGGTCGACAGCGTTGCTGAGCGGGGTGCCCGCCGGCTGTGACCAGGCCGTCCCGACCCGGGTGACGACGTGGCCCTGGTTGTCGGCGGCGACGCAGAACTGCGCGCTGGCACACGACACCCTGCGCAACTCGTAGATATCGATCTTGGCCGGCTGCGACCAGGCGCCGTTGTCGTAGCTGACCGCCCACCCGTCGGCGTCCACCGCGACGCAGGACGTGGTGGCGGCACAGGACACCGAGTTCAGCTTCCGGCCGCCGTCGATCATCACCGGCTGGCCCCACCCGCTGCCGGTATAGGTGACCGAACGTCCCACCTCGTCCACCGCGACGCAGAACGTCGAACTGGCACACGACAGCGCTGTGACCGCGACTCCGGGATCCGCCTCGGTCCAGGCGCCCCATCCCGACGCGGTGTAGCTGCGCGCGCCACCCCACCGGTCCAACAGCATGCAGAAGTCCTGGGAGGCACAGGACACCGCGATCGGGAACCCGTGCACCGAGTCCAGGTGGACCGGCGCGCCCCAACTGGTGCCGTTGAAGCGGTAGGCGCGCTCGAAGTTGTCGCGATTGACGACGACGCAGGAGGTGACCGAGGAGCACGAGATCGACCCGAGCAGCAGCGTGCCGGCCGCGATCGCCGCCGGAGCGGTCCAGGACTGCCCGTCGAACCTCATCGCCCGGCCGTCGTGGTCGATCGCCATGCACCAGCTCGGGGACGGGCAGGACACGCCTTCCATCGCCCTTCCGGCGTCGATCTGGACCGGCGCCGACCAGTGGTTGCCGTCGTAGACGATGGCGGCCCCGGAGCCGACGGCGACGCAGAAGGTCGGTGCCGCGCAGGAGACGTAGCGCCGGACGACGACTCCGGTGGTGGAACTGGTCGGCGCCGCGATCACCGACCAGGAGGTGCCGTTGTACATGGCCGCGCTTGCCTGGGTGTCGAGCGCCGTGCAGAAGCTCGAGCTGACACAGGAGATCTCCCTCAGGGCGAGCCCTTCGGCGATCACCGTGCGCGCCGACCAGGTGGTGCCGTCGTAGCGGTGCGCGCCTCCGCTGCTGTCCACCGCCATGCAGAACGTGGCGCTGGTACACGACACTGCCAGCGGTTGGGTGCCCAGCGATGCCGGGCCTGACCAGGAATGGCCGTCGAAGGTAGAGGCGACCCCGGTGCCGGTCGTGAGACGGCCCATCGCCATGCAGAAGGTAGCCGTCGGGCAGGACACCGAGTTGAACGTGGCTACCGTGGACACCTTCTGCGCCGGGCTCCAGCCCTGCCCGTCGTAGACCAGGACGTAGCCGTTGCCTTCGACGGCCACGCACGAGGTCGCCGATCCGCAGGACAGCGACAACATCGCGCCGTGGGGTGGGTCGACCTTCTCGCCGAGCCCGAAGCTGACCGGGGCCGGCTGCCCGAAGTAGTAGCCGGCCAGATCCACGATGACATCGAGGGCGGCGGAGGTGTTGTTACGGATCAGCAAGGTTCCGGCCACGCCGAGCGTGCTGGTCAGCGAGCTCTGCACCGTGACCCGGGCCGGGAAGCTGATGGAACCGGTCCGGTTCCAGCTGGTGTTGCCGGCATACACCGACACCGAGCCGGCGGCGGCCGGATTGAGCACTCCGACGTTCGCCGATACCGCCATCACCCCGGACGGCGGGACCAGCGTCTTGCTGTCGGAGGTCAGCACCGGCGATGCCGGGACCTCCAGGGTCGCGCCCGCAGCTATCGAGGTCTGCAGCGTGCTGCGGGTATCCATCACCCGGGTGGTGGCTATCGCCCCGTAGCCGCCGGTCACGGCGGGCGGTCCGGCCAGGTAGTAGCCGGCCACGTCAGCGATCAGCTGCAGCGACACCCCGGTGTTGTTGCGGAAGGCCAGCGTGCCGCCGGTGCCGAGCTTGGCGGTCAGGCTGCTCTGCACCGTCCCGCCGGCCACGAAACTGATCGAACCGGTCCCGTTCCAGGCGGTGCCCCCCGCGAAGACGGCCACCGAGCCGGTGCTGCCCGGTGCCAGCACGCCGACGTTCACCGCCACCGCCGCCACCCCGGTGGCCGGGACGCCGCCGTGGCCGCTCACCGTGACCGTCCGGGTCTGACCCGGCGCCACCGCCGTCGCCGGACCGCCGACCCCGGACCGGGTGTCCAGCACCCGCGCCATGGTGAGGGCCCCGAAGGCCCCCGCGGCCGTCGGCGTGCCGCCGAGGTAGTAACCACCGACATCGGCGACCAGGTGCAGGGGCGCCCCGGTGTTGTTGCGGAAGGCCAGCGTGCCGGTCCCACCCAGCTTGGCGGTCAGGCTGCTCTGCACGGTGACGCCGGCCCGGAAGCTGACCGTACCGGTCCCGTTCCAGGCGGTGCCCCCCGGAAAGACCGTCACCGAGCCGGCCCGGGCCGGTGTCAGCACGCCGACATTCACCGCCACCGCCGACACTCCGGTCGCCGGCACGGAGCCGAGCCCGGCCACCTTCACCGTCCGGATCTCGCCCGGGGCCAGGGCGGTGGCCGGGCCGCCGGTCCCGGTCCGGCTGTCCAGCACCCGCAGCTGGCTCACCGCCCGGTAGGTGCCGGCCTGGCCGGCGAGTGCGGCGGTCGAGGTGGTCGCGGTGGTCGTGGTGGGAGCCGCGACAGCTAGCGGCACCCCGGCCGGGACCGTGAGCAGGCCGAGAACCATCCCGAACCCGACAAGCAGTGTGAGAAGCCGACCCATTGTCCCCGTCCTCGCCGCCTGCAATAGCGCGAAGGACGCGCATTTAGTGACAATGTAACAATGACCTGGGCTTGCCGGGCACTAACGGCAAAGTGGCTGCCAGAGGCCCGGACCACAGACGCGGCCGGTCAGTTGAGCCCGACGTCCACCGGAAACGTCGACAGCAGCGACAGCGGGGCTGGCTGGCGGCGCAGCACGGTGCGCCACAGGGTGCCCGGATTCGGCGAGAAGACGTCGTCCAGGCCACCGGCCACCACGAACCAGCCACCGGCGGCGATCTCGGCCGCCAGCTGGCCGACGCCCCAGCCGGCGTGGCCGGCGAACACCCGCAGGCTCTGCGCGCCGAGCGCGACCTCGGCGGGCTCGGCATCCAGGTCGACCAGCGCCAGGCCGCCACTGACCGCCCGCAGGCCGTTGCCGGCATCGGTGGAGCTGGACAGCCGGCCCAGGCCCAGGGCGCCGTCGCGCTGCACCGGCCCGCCGTTGAAGACCACCGACGGCTCGCTCATCACTTCTTGCCAGTTCGGCAGGATGTGGCCCACCGGGGTGTGCGACGGCCGGTTGACGATGACCCCCACGGTGCCGGTGTCGTCGTGCTCGATCAGGAACACCACGGTGCGGAAGAATTCGGGATCGGCCAACGACGGCGCGGCGATCAGCAGGCGATGGGCAGCAGGGGGCAACTGCCAGCTTGGTCCGGCGGGCACCATTACATCCTGCACCAATCCAGAGCCTCGCGGGCTAACGTCGAGGACTGGCGGGTCGAACGGAGTAAGGGCGGGTTGCCGCGCGGCGACCCGGGGAAGAAGGCGGATCGGGTGACACCTGTGGTCGAACGCGAGCTGCCGAGCCAGCGCCTGCTGGCCCGGCTCGACTTCCGTCGACTGCTGTCGGTGCGGATGTTCGGCCAGTTCGCCGACGGGGTGTTCCAGGCCTCGCTGGCCGGGGCCGTCCTGTTCAACCCCGAGCGCCAGGCGCACGCCGGCGACATCGCGGCCGGTTTCGCGGTGCTGCTGCTGCCCTACTCGGTGCTGGGCCCGTTCGCCGGGGTGCTGCTGGATCGCTGGTGGCGCCAGCGGGTGCTGCTGTGCGCCAACCTGATCCGGGCGCTGCTGGTCTGCGGGGTGGCGGTCGAGATCGCGGTCGGCGTGCACGGCCAGCCGTTCTACCTCAGCGCGCTGGTGGTCATCTCGGTGAACCGGTTCGTGCTCTCGGCGCTGTCGGCGTCCCAGCCGCATGTCGTGGAGCCGGAACGGCTGATCACCGCCAACGCCATCTCCACCACCGCCGGCGCCGTGGTCGCCGCGCTCGGCGGCGGGTCGGCGATCACGCTGCGATCGCTGCTGGGCGGCGGCAATATCGGTTACGCCTCGGTCGCGGTGGGCGCGGCGATCGCCTACGCGCTGGCCGCCTGGCGGGCGGCGGGCTTCCAGGCCGCCCAGCTCGGTCCGGACGAGGACACCCGCGAGCACTCGGACTCGGTGCGCAACGTGGTTACCGGGCTCGCCGACGGCGCCCGGCACGTCCGCTCGCACCCATCGGTGCTGCGCGCCTTCGCGGTGATCGGGGTGCACCGCTTCGCCTACGGCGTGACCGCTATCTGCACCCTGCTGCTCTTTCGCAACTACTTCTCCGACGCTGGAGTGTTCCGGTCCGGCCTGGCCGGGCTCGGCCAGGTGGTGGCCGCGATCGCGATCGGCGGCGGCCTGGCGGCCCTGCTGACCCCGCACGCCGCCCGCCGGATCGGCTACACCCGCTGGCCCGCGGCGCTGCTGATGACCGCCGGCGTGGTGGAGTTGACCCTGGGGCTGCCGTTCAAGCTGCAGACCTTCCTGCCCGCCGCGATGTTGCTGGGCCTGGCCGCCCAGGGGGTGAAGATCTGCGTCGACACCCTGATCGCCCAGCGGGTCGCCGACGACTACCGGGGCCGGGTGTTCTCGCTCTACGACACCCTGTTCAACGTGATCTTCGTGGCCGCCGGGGTGCTGACCGCCCTGGCGCTGCCCGAGAACGGCAAGTCCGCCGTCGCGGTGGTGGTCATCGGAGTCGCCTACCTGATCACCGGGGCGGTCTACCTGCTCGCCCGCGACACCGACCCGTTCGCTACGGTCGCCGCAGCACCGAGCGGACGGCTACCGGCTAACGTGCCCCCGGCCACTGTGTCGCCGGCAACGGTGCCCACGGCCGCAGTGCCCCCGGCCGCGGTGCCGCCGGCCGCGGTGCCGCCGACCGCGGTGCCGCCGACCGCGGTGCCGCCAGCCACGGTTCCGACCGCCGCCACGGTCGCGGAG
>DASZEI010000445.1:0-2290 GCA_035940975.1 Jatrophihabitans sp.
ACTTCGGCGGCCGGCGGGCACCGGCCGGCCGGGCCGCCAGTGACCCGCCGCCGGTGCTGCGGGCGGCGCCCTTCGAACCGGACACGGCCGGCGAGCAGCCCGACGATGAGGACAGCCCCAGCTTCGCGGTGCACGCCAGCCGGCACGAGCTGCTGCGGCACCGGGACGTCACGGCGCTCAGCGCAACCGAGCGCCAGCAGCTGCAGCGGTTGTTCGCGCTGCTGGCGCCGCGGGCGTCGGGCCGCCGGTCGCTGCGCTACACCGCCGCCCGCCGGGGCCGGGTGGACCTGGACCGCACCGTGCGCCGGATGTTGAGCCAGGGCGGCGAGCCGACCGGGCTGATCCGCCAGCGCCGCCGTCACAAGCCGCGCCGGCTGGTGCTGCTGATCGACGTCAGCGGTTCGATGTCGCCCTACGCCGACTGGCTGCTGCGCTTCGGACACGCCGCCACCAGGCGCGCGCCGCTGGGCACCGAGGTGTTCACGATCGGCACCCGGCTGACCCGGGTGACCCGTGAGCTGCGGTTGCGTGATCCGGACCGGGCGCTGGCCGCCGCCGGCCGGGCGGTTCCGGACTGGCGGGGCGGCACCCGGCTCGGTGATTCCCTGAAGGCCTTCCTGGACCGTTGGGGCCAGCGCGGAGTGGCGCGCGGCGCGGTGGTGGTGCTGTGCTCGGACGGCTGGGAACGGGGCGACCCGGCGGAACTCGGCAACCAGCTGGCCCGGCTGGCCCGGCTGGCGCATGCGGTGGTCTGGGTCAATCCGCACAAGGGCAAGGATGGCTTCGCGCCGGTCACCGGCGGCATGGTGGCGGCCCTGCCGCACATCGACTCGCTGGTGGCCGGGCACAGCTTCGCGGCGCTGGAGGAACTCGTGAAGGTGATCGCCGATGCGTGACGTGCTGGACCAGTTGCAGGACTGGTGGACCCGGGGAGCCGAGGTGGGGCTGGCCACCGTGGTCTCGACCTGGAGCTCGGCGCCCCGCCAGCCCGGCGCCTCGATGCTGGTCGGGCCGGACGGCAGTGCGGCCGGCAGCGTGTCCGGTGGCTGCGTCGAGGGTGCGGTGTACGAGCTGGCCACCGAGGTCCGCGACGGCCGGGATCCGGTGCTGCAGCGCTACGGGGTCAGCGACGACGACGCGTTCGCGGTCGGGCTGACCTGCGGCGGCATCATCGACCTGTTCGTCGAGCGGGTCGGACCGGCGAGCTTTCCGGAGTTCGGGGAGGTGGCTGCCGACATCCGGGCCGGCCAGCCGGTCGCGGTGGCCACCGTGGTCGAGGCGCCGGCCGACCTGCTGGGCCGGCGGCTGGTGATCCGGCCCGATGCGGTGTCGGGCGACCTGCTGACCGGTGGCTCGCAGCGGCTCATCGACGCCCTTCGCGACGACGTCCGCGGCCTGCTGGTGCAGGGCCGGACCGCGGTGCTGCACTACGGCCACGACGGCGAGCGCCGGGTGGACGACATCGCCGTCTTCGTCGCCAGCTACGCGCCGCGGCCCCGCATGATCGTCTTCGGCGCGATCGACTTCGCCTCGGCGGTTGCCAGGATCGGCTCCTTCCTGGGCTACCGGGTCACTGTCTGCGACGCCCGCCCGATCTTCGCCACCCGGCGCCGCTTCCCGGACGCCGACGAGGTGATCGTCGAGTGGCCGCACCGCTACCTGGCCGGCACCGAGGTCGACGAGCGGACGGTGATCTGCCTGCTCACCCACGACCCGAAGTTCGACGTGCCGCTGCTGGAGCTGGCGCTGCGGATGCCGCTGGCCTATGTCGGCGCGATGGGCTCGCGGCGCACCAACGACGACCGGCTGCAGCGGCTGCGCGAGCTGGGGCTGACCGAGACGGAGCTGGCCCGGCTGCGGGCGCCGATCGGCCTGGACATCGGTGCCCGCACGCCCGAGGAGACCGCCGTCTCGGTGGCAGCGGAGATCATCGCGGCTCGTTGGGGCGGTTCCGGTCAACCGTTACGAAGCGCCGACGGCCCGATCCACGGCGCCGCCGACACCGAATTCGCCCGCTGAGGGCGGCCGGGTTTTCTGTGTCCGTCCGCAGGTTGCGATCTTCGAGTTTTCGAGATTGTCTGACTTTCTCACCCAACGCGAGCTGGAGGTTCCATGACACGGGTCAACGTGACGGTCGACGGGGCGGTTTATACCGATGACGTGGAGCCGCGACTGCTACTGGTGCACTACCTGCGCGACCGGTTGGGCAAGGTGGGCACGGTGGTGGGCTGTGACACCAGCAACTGCGGCGCCTGCACCGTGCTGCTCGACGGGCTGAGCGTGAAGAGCT
>DASZEI010000446.1:0-2536 GCA_035940975.1 Jatrophihabitans sp.
GGCCGCCTGGGCCTGGCCGCGCTCGTCGAGGTGGACCGCCGGCGTCCGGCCCGCCAGCACCGGCCCGGTCATCGCGGTCAGCCCGTGCCGCAGCAGCAGGACAGTGGGCAAGGTAGCCGCCTCGGGGTCAGGTCGCTGAGAGGGCGCCACCGGCGAGCAGCCCGAGCAGCAGCACGCCGAGTGCGATCCGGTAGCCGATGAAGATGAACGTCGAGTGTCGTGAGACGTAGCGCAGCAGCCAGGCGATCGAGGCCAGCCCCACCCCGAACGAGATCACCGTCGCGACCAGCGTGACGCCCATCCCGGGCGCGCCCGGCTCGCCGATGTCCCTGGCCTCGAACAGCCCGGAGGCGACCACCGCGGGCACTGACAGCAGGAACGAGAACCGGGCCGCGGTCACCCGGTCCAGGCCGCGGAACAGCCCGGCGGTGATCGTCGAACCCGAGCGAGACACTCCCGGGATCAGCGCCAGCGCCTGCGCGCTGCCGACCACCAGGGCATCGCGGGTGTTGATGTCCTCCTCGTCCCGAGTCCTGCTGCCGAACCGTTCGGCCACTCCGAGGACGAGGGCCAGCACGATCAGCGCGCTGGCGATCAGCCACAGGTTGCGGGCGCCGGTGGTGATCTGGTGCTTGAACACCAGCCCCAGCACGCCGACCGGGATGGTGGCCAGGATCAGGTACCAGCCCATCCGGTACTCCAGGCTGCCGCGCACCTCCCGGTCGACCAGGCCACGCAGCCAGGCCACCGTCACGTGCAGTAGCTCGCGCCAGAAGAACAGCACCACCGCGGCCATCGTGCCGAGCTGGATGACGGCGGTGAAGGCGGTGAAGCCGGGCTGGCTGACGTCCGGATTCATCCAGGCCTGCAGGATCCGCAGGTGCGCGGTGGAGGAGATCGGCAGGAATTCGGTCAGCCCCTGCACCACGCCGTACAGCGCGGCCTGCAGGGTGGTGATGTCGGCGCTCATCGAGCGCTCGGGGTGCCGGCGAGCGGAGCGGGCCGGTGGCCGCTCACGTGGCGACGCCCGACTCGCGCAGCGCCTCGGCGGCGGTCCGCAGGCTGTCCAGCCGGTCCTCGAGCGTGCCGGCGTAGGGCATCAGGTTCAGCGTGGTGACGCCGGCGGCGGCGAACTCGGCCATCCGCCGCGCGATCCGCTCCGGCGGCCCCAGCAGCGAGGTGGAGTCGATGAACTCGAACGGCACCGCCGCGGCGGCGGCCTGGTAGTCGCGGGACAGGTAGCGGCTCTGGATCTCGGCCGCCTCGTCGGCGTAGCCCATCCGGACGGCCAGCTGGTTGTAGAAGTTGACGTCCCGGCTGCCCATGCCGCCGATGTAGAGCGCGGCATAGTCCCTGATCGGTTCGGCCAGTGCCTGCAGGTCCTCCCGGCGCTCGCCGCCGGTGCCGATCACCAGCGGCGCGCTAGCCACCACGTCGAAGCCGTCGAGGTCCTTGCCGACCTTGGCCCGGCCGGCTTCGATCAGCGCCAGCTGCTCGGCGGCGAAGTCGGTGGAGAAGAAGATCGACAGCCAGCCGTCGGCGATCTCACCGGTCAGTTCGAGGTTCTTCGGGCCGACCGAGGCCAGGTAGATCGGGATGTGCTCGCGCACCGGGTGCACGGTGAGCTGCAGCGCCTTGCCGGGGCCGTCGGGCAGCGGCAGCGTGTAGTGCCGGCCCTGGTAGCGGACCCGCTGCCGGCTCAGCGCGAGGTTGACGATGTCGACGTACTCCCGGGTGCGGGCCAGCGGCTGGGAGAACCGGACGCCGTGCCAGCCCTCGGAGACCTGCGGACCGGACACCCCCAGGCCCAGCCGGAACCGGCCGCCGGACAGCGTGTCCAGGGTGGCCGCGGTCATCGCCGCCATCGCCGGGCTGCGGGCCGGGATCTGCAGGATCGAGCTGCCCAGCCCGATCTGCTCGGTCTGCGCGCCGACCCAGGCCAGCACCGTCGGCGCGTCCGAACCGTAGGCCTCGGCCGCCCAGGCGCAGGAATAGCCCAGAACATCGGCCTCCCGGGCCAGCGCCAGGTTGTCGGCGTCGTTGCCCATGCCCCAGTAGCCGAGGTTCAGTCCGAGTTTCACGCCGGTCACCCTACCGACAGCCCAGCACGCCTACCGGCTGGTAGGCGGGTGCGGCGGTGCGCGTCCCGACCGGCGTCCGGCGGGTGCACTAGGTTCTGCCCCGTGGAACTGCGCGCGCTGGGACGGAGTGGCCTGAAGGTGTCGCGGCTGGGTCTGGGCACCATGACCTGGGGCGCCGGCACCGACCCGGACGAAGCCGCCGCGATCCTGGTCGCCTTCCACGACGCCGGCGGCACCCTGGTCGACACCGCGGTCTCCTACGCCCAGGGCGACTCCGAGCGGATCCTGGGCGCCCTGATCGCCGACGTGGTGCCCCGCTCGGAGCTGCTGCTGGCATCGAAAGCCGGCCTGAGCTGGAACGGCGACCAGCGTTCGGTGAACGCCTCGCGCGGGGCGCTGCTGAGCGCGCTGGAGGAGTCGCTGACCAACCTGGGCGTGGACCACCTGGACCTGTG
>DASZEI010000447.1:0-8526 GCA_035940975.1 Jatrophihabitans sp.
CTGCTGGATCAGCGGATCCGGGGCAGCCGGATCTACCAGAGCATCTTCTTCACCCCCGTGATGCTGTCGCTGGTGCTGATCGGCATCATCTGGCAACTGATGTACCAGCGCAACGACGGCCTGGTGAATCACGTGCTGGGGACTGCCGGAACGTCGCACGCGGTGGACTGGTTCGGTAACTCCAGCGTCAACCTGTGGGCGGCGCTGGTAGCCGCGACCTGGCGGCACGCCGGCTACATCATGGTGCTGTACCTGGCCGGCCTGAAGGGCGTCGACCCGTCGCTGAAGGAGGCGGCCGCCATCGACGGCGCATCCGCCTCGCAGGCATTCTTCCGGGTGGTGTTCCCGGCGATGCGCCCCATCAACATCGTCGTGGTGGTGATCACGATCATCGAAGCATTGCGAGCCTTCGACATCGTGTACGTGATCAACCGCGGCACCAACGGCCTGGAACTGATCAGCGCCCTGGTGATCCAGAACCTGGTCGGCGAGGGACAGGTGATCGGCGTCGGTTCCGCGCTGGCCGTCCTGCTGCTGGTGATCTCGCTGGTGCCGATCGTGTTCTACCTGGTCCGGACGTTCCGAAGGGCCGAGCAGTGAGCGCGCCGGTCCTGACGGCCCGCGACCCGATCCGCTCGCAGCGGCCGGGCCGGCGGCACTACGGCACCCACCTGTTCCTGATCGCCATGTCGGTGCTGTGGCTGGTCCCGCTGCTGTGGACGGTCTTCACCTCGCTGCGCCCGAAGTCGACGATCGACGAGCACGGTTACTGGAGCCTGAAGGGCAGTTTCGGCTTCGACAACTTCGGCACCGCCTGGCGGCAGGCCGGCCTGCAGACGTATTTCGTGAACTCCCTGATCATCACGGTGCCCTCGGTGCTGCTGACGATCGCGCTGGCCTCGATGATGGCGTTCGCGGTGAGCCGGTTGCGATGGCGGTTCAACATCACCCTGCTGATCATGTTCACCGCCGGCAACCTGCTGCCGCCGCAGGTGCTGGCCGCGCCGCTCTACGCGATGTTCAAGCACACGCCGCTGCCGTACTCGGTCAGCGACTCCGGCAGCCTGCTCAACACCTACTACGGGGTGATCGCGGTCGACGTGGCCTTCCAGGTCGGGTTCTGCACCTTCGTGCTGTCCAATTACATGAAGGCGCTGCCCGAGGACCTGACCGAGGCTGCCCTGGTGGACGGGGCCAGCGTCTGGCGCCAGTACCGCGCGATCATCCTGCCGCTGTGCCGGCCGGCGCTGGCGGCGCTGGGCACCCTGGAAGTCATCTGGATCTACAACGACTTCTTCTGGCCGCTGCTGTTCATCCAGAGCGGCGACCGGCTGCCGATCACCACCGGCGTCAAGAACCTGCAGGGCGATTTCCTCTCCAACTACAACCTGATCGCCGCCGGGGCCACCATCACCGTCATCCCCACCCTGGTGGTGTACCTGTTGTTACAACGACAGTTCATCGCCGGGCTCACGCTCGGTGCCAGCAAGGGCTGAACAGCTGCCCTTTCCGCGCGGTTGTGCCTTGCCGACAGGAGCGATCTGTGCAGCAGCATGTTCCCAGCCTTCCGGTGACGGGCAGCGGGTCCGGCCTGGCGCGGGTCACCGGCCGGCTGTCCGGGACCGGCTGTCCGGCGCTGGCCTTCGGCGGTGACTACAACCCCGAGCAGTGGCCCGAGTCGATGTGGGCCTCCGATGTCGAGTTGATGCGCGAGGCCGGCGTGAACCTGGTCAGCGTCGCGATCTTCAGCTGGGCGCTGCTGGAGCCGGCCGAAGGCCGCTACGAGTTCGGCTGGCTGGATCGGGTGCTGGACCTGCTGCACGGCGGCGGGATCCGGGTCGACCTGGCCAATGCCAGCGCCTCGCCGCCGCCCTGGTTCTCCCACCGCTATCCCGAGTCGTTGCCGGTGACCGCCGACGGGCTACGTCTCAGCTACGGCTCCCGGCAGGCGTTCTGCCCGTCCAGCCCGGACTACCGGCGGGCTGCCGGCGCGCTGACCGAAGCCGTCGTCCGGCGCTACGGCGAGCACCCGGCGGTGGTGATGTGGCATGTCCACAACGAGTACGGCTGCCACAACGCGCACTGCTTCTGCGACGTCTCGGCGGCGGCGTTCCGGGACTGGCTGCGCCGGCGCTACGGCGACCTGGCCGAGCTCAACCAGGCCTGGGGCACCGCGTTCTGGTCCCAGCGCTACTACGACTGGGACGAGATCCGGCCACCGCGCCGGTCCGGCACCTGGATCAATCCGGGCCAGCAGCTGGACTTCTGGCGGTTCTCCTCCGACGAGCTGCTGGACTGCTTCCGCGCCGAGGCGGCGGTGCTGCGGGCCCACTCCCGGCAGCCGGTGACCACCAACTTCATGTCCTTCTTCAAGCCGCTGGACTACTTCCGGTGGGCCCGGGAGATGGACGTGGTGTCCAACGACCACTACCTGATCGTCGAGGATCGCGACCCGGCCGAGGAGCTGGCGATGGCCGCGGACCTGGTGCGCGGGCTGGCGGCGGGGCAGCCGTGGCTGCTGATGGAGCACTCCACCTCGGCGGTGAACTGGCAGCCGCGCAACCGGGCCAAGGCGCCCGGTGAGATGCTGCGCAACTCGCTGCAGCACGTGGCCCGCGGCTCGGACGGGGCGCTGTTCTTCCAGTGGCGCGCTTCGGCGGCCGGTGCCGAGAAGTTCCATTCCGCGCTGCTGCCGCACGCCGGGCGCGATTCGCTGCGCTGGCGGGAGGTGGTCGAGCTGGGGGCGGTGCTGGGCCGGCTCGGCGAGCTGGCGGGCAGCGTCGTGGAGCAGGCCGAGGTGGCGATCGTGCACGACTGGCCCTCGCGCTGGGCCGCCGGACTCGACTCCCATCCCTCGGTCGACGTCGACCCGATGGCGGCCACCCGGCAGCTGTACTCAGCACTCTGGCGCTCGGGGGTGCGGTGCGACTTCGTGCCGGTGGGTGCCTCCTACCAGGGCTACCGGGTGCTGCTGGTGCCGCAGCTGTACCTGCTTTCGGCCGAGCATGCCGCTGGCTTGGCCGCCTTCGTCGAGGCCGGCGGCACGGTGCTGGTCAGTTACTTCTCCGGCATCGTCGACCAGCGGGACCACATCGTCCTGGGCGGCTACCCGGGTGCGCTGCGCGAACTGCTCGGCATCCGGATCGAGGAGTTCTACCCGCTGCTGGCGGGGCAATCCGTCGCGCTGACCGAGTACGGCAGCGGCGTTCTCTGGTCCGAACTCGGCCGGACGGCCGGCGCCGAGCAGCTCGCCGGCTACGCCGAAGGCCCGGTGGCCGGCTCGCCGGCAATCACCCGCAACGCGGTGGGAACCGGATCGGCCTGGTACCTCGGGACCACGCTGGCCGATCCGGAGCTGGCCGGCTTATTGCGCCGGCTGCTGGACGAGGCCGGGGTCCGGCCACTGGTCGACGGCCTACCACCCGGGGTGGAGGTGGTGCGCCGCCGCGGCGCCGAGGCCTGCTACACCTTCGTGCTCAACCACACCGACGAGCCGGTGCCGGTGGCGCTTGCCGGCACCGAGCTGGTCACCGGCGAGCGGCTGGACGGTCCCCTGCAGGTGCCGGCCGGCGGGGTACGGGTGGTGCGCGGCTGAGTCGTTGCGCATTTCTGTCAGGCACCGCTTGTAGCTTTCTCCGCATGCGGTTCCTGCACACCTCCGACTGGCATCTGGGTCGCACGCTGCACGGCGTCGACCTGCTCGATGCCCAGCGGGACGTGCTGGACCAGATCTGCGAGCTGGTGGCCCGACCGCCGGACGGCGTGCCGGTCGAGGCGGTGCTGATCGCCGGCGACGTCTATGACCGGGCGGTGCCACCGGTCGAGGCGGTCGCGCTGTTCGCCAGCACGCTGGCCCGGCTGATCGAGCACACCACCGTGATCGTCACGGCCGGCAACCACGACTCCGCGATCCGGCTCGGCTTCGGCGCGGAGCTCTTCACCGAACGGCTGCGACTGCGCACCGACCTGGCCTCGGTGGGCACACCGGTGCTGCTGGGGACCGGGTCGGCTCAGGTGGCGGTCTACCCGCTGCCCTACCTCGACCCCGATGCCGCCCGGGTGGCGCTGGCGCCGGCCGGCCAGCCGCTGGAGCGCTCGCACCAGGCGGTGATGGCCGCGGCCCTGGACCGGGTCCGGCACGACCTGGCCAGCCGGCCGCCGGCCACCCGGTCGGTGGTGGTGGCGCACGCCTTCGTGGTCGGCGGGCTGCCCAGCGAGAGCGAGCGTTCCATCGTGGTCGGCGGCGTCGACAGCGTGGCGGCCGGCACCTTCGACGGCGTGGACTACGTCGCGCTCGGGCACCTGCACGGCGCCCAGCAGCCGCGCGGCTCGGCCGGCACCGTGCTGCGGTACTCCGGCTCGCCGTTGCGGTACTCCTTCTCCGAGCTGTCCCACACCAAGTCGGTCGCGCTGGCCGACCTCGAGCCCGACCTGCCGGTGCGGGTCAGCACGGTGCCGCTGCGCCAGCCGCGGGCGATGGCCGAGCTGACCGGCACGCTGGCCGAGCTGCTGGCCGACGACCGGCACGTCGAGGACTGGGTCAGGCTGACCGTCACCGACCGCGCCCGGCCCGACCAGCTCCTCGAGCGGGTGAAGTCACACTTCCCGCACGTCCTGCAGGTGCTGCACCTGCCCGCCGGAGCGCGTCCGGCCGGTGCCAGCACGCTGGTGGCCACACCGGCCCAGAGCCCTCGCCAGCTCGGCGCCGACTTCGTCGAGCACGTCACCGGCCTGGCTGCCCTCGACGTCGAACTCGACCTGTTCGAGCAGGCCTACCAGGCCGCCGGCATCGCCGAGGCTCGACCGGGCGGTGGCTGATGCGGCTGCACCGGCTCCGCATGAGCGCGATCGGCCCGTTCGCCGGCTCCGCCGAGATCGACTTCAGCCGGTTGGGCGACAGCGGGCTGTTCCTGCTCGAAGGCCCGAACGGCTCCGGCAAGACCACCGTGCTCGACGCGATCAGCTTCGCGCTGTACGGCAAGCTGGCCCAGAGTTCGGCGACCGTCGAGCGGCTGAAGTCCCAGCACGCGTCGCCGGCCAGCGAACCGGTGGTCGAGCTGGTCTTCGAGACCCAGAGCGGGCTCTACCGGATCCGGCGCACCCCGAGCCACCAGCGGCCGAAGAAGAAGGGCACCGGCAGCACCCCGGCGCACATGACCGTCAAGCTCTGGCGGCTCGGCTCGCTCGACCAACCGGACGCCGGCGTCCTGCTGTCGGCCAATCTCGGCGACACCGAGGACGAGATCACCCGGGCGGTGGGGCTGACGCATGCCCAGTTCGTGCAGACCGTGCTGCTGCCCCAGGGTGAGTTCGCAAGCTTCCTGCAGGCCAGCACCAACGACAAGCGCGCCCTGTTGCAAAGGCTGTTCGGCACCGAGGTGCTGGCCCGCACCCAGGACGCGCTGGTCGAGGGCCGCCGGGCCGCCGAGCAGCGACGGGCGGCGGCGACCGCCACGGTGAGCAAGGCGGTGCACGCGCTGGCCGGGGCGACCGGCCTGGCCGAGGACCTGGTCGGCGAGCTGGCCACGCACTGCGAGACCGGCGACTGCGCGGGTGTGACCGCGCTGTTGACCGGGGTGCGCGAACAGCTGCAAGCGACCGCGGCGGCTGCCGCCGACCGGCAGGCCGGCGCCACCACGGTGCGAGAGCGGTCCGCGGCGCAACTGCGGCAGGCCGAGGAGCTGGCCGCGCGCCGCGCGGCCCGCGAGCGGCTGCGGGCCGAGCAGCAGCGACTGCTGGCCGGCGAGAACGCGCACCAGGCTGACTGCGCCGAGCTGGCCGCGGCCGAGCGGGCGCTGCGGGTGTTGCCGGCCGCCGAGGCGCTGGCGGTCGCCGGCAGCCGGTACGAGCGGGCCGAGCAGCAGGCGGCCGCCGCACGCGCCCGGCTGGCACCGCCGCTGCGGCAGTTGCCGGAGTCCGGATTGCGGGCAGCCGCCGCCGGCACCCAGACCACGCTGGGC
Organism: Jatrophihabitans sp.; assembly: GCA_035940975.1. Classification (GTDB taxonomy): domain Bacteria; phylum Actinomycetota; class Actinomycetes; order Mycobacteriales; family Jatrophihabitantaceae; genus Jatrophihabitans_A. The sequence goes on from DASZEI010000447.1 coordinate 5,961, forward strand.
GAGCTGGCCGACGCGCTCCGCCGGGAGCGCCGGCTGGCAGGTCAGCAGGCCGACTACGAGCGGCTCGGCCAGCAGTTGACCGGACTCGCGGAGTCCCGCCAGCAGGCGGCGGCGCTGGTGGCCGAGCTGCCGGCCCGGCACGCCGCGTTGACCGCCGAGCGCAACCAGGCAACGGTGGCGGCCAGCCGGCTGGCCGAGCTGACCGCCGAGCGGGACCGGGCCCGGGCCCGGTTGCTGGCCGCCCGGCAGGCGGTGGCGGCGGCGACGCTGGCCGCCGAGAACCAGCAACTCGCCCAGGAGGTCTTCGACGCCGCCGAAGGTCAGCGGGCCCGGCTGGATGCGCTGCGGATCAGCTGGCGGGCCAGCATCGCCAGCGAGCTGGGGATGGCCCTGCAAAGCGGGCAGGAATGCGTGGTGTGCGGCTCGCTCGAGCACCCCAATCCGGCCCGCCCCACCGAGGGCCACGTCAGCCAGGAGCTGGTGAACTCCGCGGAGGACGAGCTGCGCCGGTTGAGCGCCGAGGTGGAGCAGCGCCGCGCCGGACTGGCCGAGCAACGAGCCGAACTGCTCGAACTGCAGATCAGGGCCGAGCAACTCAGTCCCGAGCGCGCCCAGGCCAAGCTCGACCAGGCCGGCGCCGGCCTGGCGGCGGCCCAGGACGCGGCCGACCGGCAACAGGCCCTGGACCGCGAGCTGGCCGAGCTCGCCACCCAACTGGCCGCCCTGACCGAGCAGGTCCAGCAGGCGGCACTCGCCGAGACCCGGCTCACCGAGCGCCGCGACGTGCTGGCGGCCGGCATGGCCGAGGACGCCCTCGCCGTCGCCGAAGCCCGGGACGGTCATCCCAGCGTGGCCGACCGGGTGGCGGCACTGACCGGCGAGGTGACGCTGCTCGATGAGGCCGCCGCGGCGAGCTCGGCTGCTGCCGCGGCCCGGACTGCCGAGGCCGAAGCCCGCCAGCGATTCCAGGAAGCCCTGGACGCCGCCGAATTCGACGAGCTGGCCGCCTGGGACCGGGCCCGGCGCAGCAGCTCGGAGCTGGCGGGGCTGCGGTCGCGGATCCGGGCGTTCCAGCAGCGCTTCGACGAGGTGAGCGGCCGGCTGTCCACCGCCGAGCTGACCGACCCGCGGTTGGACGCGGCGCCGGAGGACCTCGCCGACCTCAGCGAGCAGCTGCGTTCGGCGGAGGCGGCGGAGGCGGCCGCCGCTGCCGAGCACGGCGCCGCGGCGGCCAGGCTCGCCGAGGCGGTCCGCCATGCCGAGCGGCTGGAGGCAGCGGTGCGGCGCGGGGCCCGGGTGCTCACCGAGACCGCCGCCGCCATCCGGATCGGCAACCTGGTGGCCGGCCTCGGTGACAACCAGCTCAAGATGGAACTGACGACCTACGTGCTGGTGCGCCGGTTCACCGAGATCGTCAGCGCCGCCAATTCCCAGCTGCGGCGGATCTCCGGTGGCCGGTACGAGCTGGAACACACCGCCGCACGCGCCGGCAACTCCCGCTCCGGCCTGGGGTTGCGGATCCTGGACCTGCACACCGGAAAGACCCGGGATCCTGGCACGCTGTCCGGCGGCGAGACGTTCTACGTCTCGCTGTCGCTGGCGCTCGGGCTGGCCGACATTGTGCGGGCCGAGTCCGGCGGGGTGGATCTCGGCACCCTGCTGATCGACGAGGGCTTCGGCAGCCTCGATCCCGATGTGCTCGACCAGGTGCTGGCGGTGCTCGACGGGCTGCGCGAGGGTGGCCGGGCGGTCGGGGTGGTCAGCCACGTCGAAGAGGTCAAGCGCCGGATCGCCGACCAGATCCAGGTACGGCCCAACCCCGACGGCTCGTCCCGGCTGGTCAGCACCCTGGGGTGAACACCGTCGTTAGCGCGGTTCGGGTCCGGCCCGCTCCGGGCGCCAGCTGAACACCGGCTCCCGGCGGCCCAGAAACGCCCGCGGTCCCTCGGCGCCGTCGGCAGACAGCCGCCACTGGGCCACCCACCGTTCGAAGGCCGCATCGGCGTCCCCGCCGTCGGCGATCAGGTTGACCAGCTCCTTGGCGGCGAACTGGGTCATCGGCGCCAGCGGCAGGATCGCGGCCACCAGCTCGGCGACCGCCGCGTCCAACTCATCCGGCTCCACCACCTGCTCCACCAGGCCGACCCGTAACGCCTGCGCCGCGTCGATCGGCTGCGCGGTGAAGATCAGTCGCTTGGCCGCCGCCGGGCCGACCAGCTCGACCAGCGCCCGGGTGGAGCCCACCGGGTAGATCACGCCCAGCCGGGCCGGTGGCACCCCGAAGCTGGCGGTGCTGTCGGCCACCCGCAGGTCACAGGCCACCGCGATCTGGTTGCCGCCGCCGAGGCAGTGCCCGCTGATCCTGGCGATGCTCGGCATCGCCAGGTTGCGCAGTGCCCGCTCGGCGGTCTCCACCACCGATTTCAGCACCGCCTCGTCCTCCGACAGCGAGCTGATGTCGGCACCGGCGCAGAACGACGGGCCGGCGCCGGTCACCACCAGCACCCGCAACCCTGGATCGGCATCCAGCCGGGCGCAGATCACGGCCAGCTCCCGCCACATCGCC
>DASZEI010000448.1:0-4376 GCA_035940975.1 Jatrophihabitans sp.
GGTTGCAGTTGCAGTCCAACTCGGGCACGGTGACGGTGCAGAAGAACGTCAACAGCGTGACCAGCACCGTGGTGTCGGTGGCCGGCGCTCAGGCGGTGACGACCGGCAAGCAGTGGCTGCGGCTGCGGGTCAGCGGTTCGACGATCCAGTTCAAGGTCTGGACCGACGGAACCGCCGAGCCGACCGCCTGGGAATCCACCAGCACCGACACCGACGTCACCGCTGCCGGCCAGCTGTTCCTGTCGGTGGTGCGCGGTAGCACCAACGTCGGCGCCAAGTCGGTCTCCTTCGACGACCTGGCGATCCGAGCCGGTCAGTAGGCCGGCCGGCAACGTCGGGGACGGGCGCCGCCGGCTCCCGTCCCGGCGCCCACCGGCGGGATCCGGCTGAGCCCAACGGCGGCGGCTCCCGGCTGGAGCCGAGTCCTACTCCACCGCCATGCCGAGCACCGGGACCGAGATCTCGTCGACGACAGCAGCGGTGTCGGCAGGCTCGGTGGCCACGGTGGCGGTGGCGATGAGGGAGCCGACCGCCTGCCAGCCGATAAAGCCCTCCGTGGGCGAGAACCGCACTACCGCGTAGCAACTCTGTCCGGCGTCGAGGATCGCTCCCCGATCGAGCACCGGGCAGGTCGAGCCCGGCAGCAGGCCGAAGCCGAAGTCATCCGGCAGGCCGGCGCTCACCAGCAGGCGCACGGCGACCGGGCCGGTGTTGGTGATCCTGGTCCGCTTGTAGTTCTCCGTCCCGACCCGCTTGGACTTGAAGTCCACCTGGGCCGGCCTGGCCACCAGCACGTGGGTGGTGTTTCCGGTGGTAGTGGGGTGCGCGCGCTCTGCTGCCACTGACCCAGCAGGCGTCGCAAGCAGCGCCAGGCTTGTCAGGGCCATGGTCGCCAGCTGGGTCCGCATCTCAAGCGCCTCCTTTTTCTGGAGGGTCCCACCGGGCAGCAGGGATTGTCCATGGCACGGCGCCGGGCCGGTGCGATCGCGCCTCCTGGCACGCATTTGGCTCCGCAGCGTACTAAGTCCATTACAGCGTGTAATCGTGCTTTGGCCCTGCCACATAAGGCTAAAATCAATTCATTCCAGCTTTACACGCACCACGCGGTCGACTACTCTGGAGGTTACTTAGCACGGATTTTACGGTGGTTTGGAACACAACGTGTACTTGCGCGGCGCCGCCGGCGCTCCTAGATCGTCAGGCAGGACCGCATTCCCGCGGCTTCTCAGGTAGGGGAACAACGATGCTCAGCAGTGCCCAGGTCCACGGTCTGACCGCCGTCGGTTCGCTGTCCAGGCGGGCCCGTGCCCTGCTGGGCACCGTGGCGCTGGCCACCGGCCTGCTTGCCGGGGGCGTGATCGCCGCTCCGGCCGCGGTCGCCGACCCGGCCCCGGTGCTGGACGGCTCGCAGCCCGCGCTGGCCGCGCCGTCCTGCTGGGCGATCAAGCAGCAGAACCCGGCCAGTGCCGACGGCGTCTACTGGCTCCAGACCGTGCAACTGGTGGCGCCGCAGCAGTTCTACTGCGACCAGACCACCGACGGCGGCGGCTGGGTGCTGATCGGGCGCGGCCGGGAAGGCTGGACCTGGGCCTACGCCGGCCAGGGCAGCGTCGCGACCCTGCGCAACACCCCGAGCGGCACCGGTGCCTTCGCGCCGGCCACCCTGCCGGCGGCCACCGTGCAGGGCCTGCTCGGCGGCGGGCGGGTCGATGCCCTCGCCGACGGCATCCGGGTCCGCCGGGCCACCAACACCGGCGGCACCAGCTACCAGGAGATGCGGATCGCGGCCTCCAACCGATCCGACTGGACCTGGGCGATCGGTGGCGGCGTGCTGTTCTCCAGCATCAAGGTCAACAACACCAACTACGGCGGCGGCAACACCCAGTCCTGGTCCAGCTCCGGCGACCAGAACTTCCTGCGGATGACCACCAACGAGTCCTCCGCCCACAACTACAAGATGGGCTGGGCCTTCGGCAGCAAGATCGCCGGCCAGAACAACACCACCAGCTACCTCTGGCAGTACACCAACGAGAACTCGGCGCTGCCGTTCACCCAGGTGTTCCTGCGCCCGCAGCTGACCACGGCCGGCTTCCAGCCGATCCCGGCCGCCGGCCTGCCGGCCAGCACGGTGCGCCCGCTGGCCTCCTCGACCACCTCGCCCACCACGCCGTGGGGCGTCACCGGCATCGCCGGCGCGGTCAGTGAGCTGAACATGGAGGTCGAGACCTTCGCCCAGATCGGCAACGTCATGTACGTCGGCGGCGGCTTCCAGTACGTGCAGAAGGGCGCCAACCCGGCGGCGGCCGACAAGATCGCCCAGTCCTGGCTGGCCGGCTTCGACGTCAACACCGGCGAATGGCTGTCCAGCTTCCGGCCGTCGGTCAACGCGATGGTCTGGGACCTGCAGGCCACCCCGAACGGAAACCTGGTGGTCGGCGGCGACTTCACCATGGTCAACGGCGTCGCCGGCATCAACGGGCTCACCGAACTCGACCCGATCACCGGTGCGACGGTGGCCGGCTGGAACGCCTCGGTCGACTACGTCACCACCGACACCGTCGGCGCCCAGGTCAAGGCCATCGACTACCAGGACGGCTGGCTCTACATCGGCGGCCGGTTCAACCGGGTCAGCGGCGGCACGCCGTTCAAGGGCCCCGTCACGGTAGGCCGGGCTGCCCGGCTGCGGGTCTCCGACGGCCAGCCCGACGGCGCCTGGAAGCCCAACTTCGACGGCTCGGTCATCGAGCTCGACGCCAGCGCCGCCGGCGACCGGGTCTACTTCTCCGGCTACTTCAACAACCTCAACGGTGCGGCCTCGCCGATGTTCGGCGTGGTCAGCACCGCCACCGGCGCGGCCACCATCCCGTCCAGCTGGCAGCCGAGCCTCGGCTCGGGCACCAACACCTACCAGCAGGCGGTCAAGGAAAATGGCAACGGCGTCTGGCTGGGCGGCTCGCAGCACATCCTGAGCCGGTACGACCACGACACCTTCGCCCGCCAGATCTCGCACATCACCAAGTCCGGCGGTGACATCCAGACCATCGGGATCTACAACGGCGTAGTCTATGCCAGCTGCCACTGCGGCAACTACAACTACTCCGGCACCTATGACTACAACAACCCGATCGGCACCGCCTCGGACGTCAATAACATCCGTTACATCGGGGCCTGGGACGAGGCGACCGGTGCGTACCTGGCCGACTTCTACCCCGGCGCGCTGGACACCCGCTCCGGCATCGGCGGCTGGGAGCTGACGCCCGACTCCAACGGCTGCCTGTGGTTCGGCGGCGACTTCAAGCAGGGCTCCTACCAGGGCACCGGCTACCAGTGGCTCGGCGGTTTCGGCAAGTTCTGCCCGCGCGACTCGATCGCGCCGACGGTGCCGGCCAACCTGCGCTCGAGCAGCACCGCGACCGGGCTCATGCTCGCCTGGGACGCCGCCACCGACAACTCCGGCTCGGTGCGCTACGAGCTGATGCGCGACGACCGGGTGATCATCTCCACCACCGGCCTGTCCTACATCGACACCACCGGCTCGGTGCCGGCCAACTACTGGGTGCGGACGGTCGACGACGGCGGCAACCGGTCGGCCACCTCGGCCAGGCTCAGCGTGCTGGCTCCCGACACCCTTGCGCCGACCGCCGCGATCACCAGCCCGGCCGACGGCACCTCGGTGTACGGCCCGGTCACGGTGACCGCGACCGCCAGCGACGACCAGGCGGTCGCCTCGGTCGACCTGCTGGTCGACGGTGCGGTGGTAGCCACCTCGACGAGTGCCCCGTACAGCTTCACCTGGTCGGCCACCGCGGTCGGCAGCCACACCCTGCAGGCGCGGGCCCGGGACGGGGTCGGCAACGTCGGCACCTCGGCCACGGTGACGGTGACCGTGCCGCCCGACACCAGCGCGCCCGACGCGCCCGGCACGCCGAGCAGCACCGGAGTGACCACCACGGCCGCGACGCTGACCTGGTCGGCGGCCACCGATGACCGCGGCGTGACCGGGTACCAGGTGCTGCGCGATGGCGTGCAGGTCGGCCAGAGCAGCACCCTGAGCTTCACCGACAGCGGCCTGAGCCCGGGGATGACCTACAGCTACACCGTCCGGGCGGTGGACGCGGCCGGCAATGCCAGCGTCGACAGCGGCGCGGTGTCGGTCACCACCCTCACCGAGCTGCCCCCGCTGTTCAGCGACACCTTCTCCGGTGCCGACGGGGCGCCGTGGTCGGCGTCCTGGACGGCCGCGGCCGTCACCGGCGCGGTGGACGTCCAGTCCGGCGCTGGCCGGATCGCGGTGGACGACGTGTCCGGCGCCTACGGCCGTGCGCAGCTGACCGGCCTGGCTGCCCGGGCGGACAGCGAGTTGCTGACCTCCTACA
>DASZEI010000449.1:0-4604 GCA_035940975.1 Jatrophihabitans sp.
GCCTATTCGACCGCCTTCGAACGCTGGCTCGGCCTCGGCGGCGCGGATCTGGAGGACCGGATCCCGGCGGTGCTGGCCCAGCTCGAGCTGGACGCCGACCCGCGGGCGAGCATGACCTCGCTGTCCGGTGGTCAGGCCGCCCGCGCGGCGCTCGCCTCGTTGCTGCTGGCCCGCTTCGACGTCTTCGCCCTGGACGAGCCGACCAACGACCTGGACCTGGCCGGGCTGGACCTGCTCGAGCGGTTCGTGACCTCCCAACGCGCCGGGCAGGTGATCGTCAGCCACGACCGGGAGTTCCTGGCCCGCACCGCCACCGAGATCGTCGAGCTGGACCTGGCGCAGCAGCAGATCGCGCACTACGCCGGCGGCTACCAGTCCTACCTCGACGAGCGGGCCATCGCCCGGCGACGAGCCCGCGAGGCCTATGAGGAGAACGCCGAACGGCGCCAGGAACTCAGCGACCGGGCTCGGATGCAGCGCAACTGGCTGGACGCCGGCACCCGCAACGCCCGGCGCAAGGCCGGCAAGGACCCGGACAAGATCAGCCGCAAGTTCCAGCAGGAGAGCACCGAGAAGCAGGCTGCCAAGGCCCGCCAGACCGAGCGGCTGCTGCAACGGCTGGAAGTCGTGGAGGAGCCGCGCAAGGAGTGGGAGCTGCGGCTGGAGATCGCCGCGGCGCCGCGTTCGGGCTCGGTGGTGGCGGTGCTCGACCAGGCGGTGGTCACCCGCGGATCGTTCCGGTTGGGACCGGTGAGCCTGCAGGTCGACTGGGCCGACCGGATCGCCATCTCCGGCGCCAACGGCAGCGGCAAGTCCACCCTGCTGGCCGCCCTGCTCGGGCGCCTCCCGCTGGCCGAGGGCCGCCAGCACCTCGGCGCCGGCGTGCTGGTGGGTGAGATCGACCAGGCCCGCGGCCTGCTCGGCGAGGACGAGACGCTGCCGGGCGCCTTCGGCCGGCTGCTGCCGGACTGGTCCGACGCCGACGTCCGGACGCTGCTGGCCAAGTTCGGGTTGCGGGCCGAGCATGTCCAGCGGCCGGCGGGCACCCTGTCGCCGGGGGAGCGGACCCGGGCGGCGCTGGCGTTGCTGCAGGGTCGCGGGGTGAACCTGCTGGTGCTGGACGAACCCACCAACCATCTGGACCTGCCGGCCATCGAGCAGCTGGAGCAGGCGCTGGACAGCTACGCCGGCACGCTGCTGCTGGTCAGCCACGACCGCCGGCTGCTGGACGCCGTCCGGGTCAGCCGGCGGATAGCGATCGAAAGCGGAGCACTGACCTGCATATAAAAGCTTTGTTAGGTAAGGTTGTCAGGTGACTTTCGACCAACACCTGAGCCGGCGGACGATGCTGGGCGCGCTCGGAGGCCTCGGCGCCGCCCTGCTCGCCGGCTGCTCCGGGCCGACCGACACCGCCACCGGCCGGCTGCCCCGCTCGCCCGGCGCCACCTCGACCCGCCGGGCCACCCGCACCGGCCCGGTCACGGTGCGCTCCTGGGCCGCCGATCGCGGCAGCCCGTTCTACATCGCGCACCGGGGCGCCGGCGACGTCTACCCCGAGCACAGCCTGCCGAGCTATCGCGCGGCGGTCGAGATGGGCGCGCCCTGCCTGGAGGTCAGCGTCAACATGACCTCCGACGGCGTGCTCATCTGCATGCACGATCTGAGCTATGACCGCACCACCACCGGCAGGGGCTTCGTCGCCGACCAGCCGTCCTCGGTGCTGGCCGGCATCGGCATCCGGCAACCCCAGCTGGGACCGGCCTGGGTGCAGAAACCGCTGCCGCGGGTTCCGCGGCTGGAGCAGGTGCTGGCCGAATTCGGCGGCAAGGTGGTGATCTGCCTGGAGGCCAAGGACGACAAGGCCTACCCGTCGATGATGGCGATGGTGGCCCGGTTCAACCTGCTCGACAGCGTGATCGTCAAGGCCTACTACTCCAGCGTCCGGATCCAGCAGGCCAAGGCGGCGGGCCTGCCGGTGTTCGCCTACCTGAGCCCCGCTGACATGAACGAGCCCACCATCGCCACCGCGGCCGCCAGGCTGGACCGCAACGACCTGCTGGTGCTGCCGGCCGACAACGGCGACTACGTCACCTACTACCCGGACGCGCTGATCGACTCGGCCAAGGCGCACGGGGTGCCGCTGCTGGTCTACCCGATCCATCGGCGTGCCGACGCCGAGCACTACTTCAGGCTGGGGGTGAGCGGCGCGGTCAGCTCCGACTACGGCTACACCAGCACGAACACGGCAGCCGCCACCTCCGACAACTGGGCGAGCAAGCGGATCTCCTCCGGCGAGAAGCCGAAGATGCCCGACAGCAGGTCACTGGCCGGCGCCTGGACCTCGGTGAACGAGTTCACCCTGGGTGCTGAGGGTGACCGGCAGTTCGTCACCCTGGGCCAGCTCTGTCCGATCGCCGCGGCGGCCTCGCAGTACCGGCTGAGGTTCTCCGCTGCCTGGAACCGGCTGCCGGCCGATCCGTCGGCCACCGTGTCGCTGGCCTTCTGCCACCTCGACGACCGGTACTACGAGGACGGCCTGAGCCTGAACGAGGGCTATCACGCCACCATGTCACCCGACGGCACGCTGCGGCTCTACCGGCACAGCGCGTCCGCGCCGGACGAGCTGCTCGGGGAAGCCCGCACGCCACCGGTGCAGGCCGGCGAGTGGGCGTCCCTGCGGCTGGACGTCTCGCCCCAGTCGCTGATCTGGCGGCGCGCTGACCTGCCCGACACCGAGCAGGTCGTGGTGCATGATTCGGCCGTCCGGGGCGGCTACCTGGCGATCGGCCGGTCCAGCGCCGATCAGCGCGCGGCGCTGGCGCTGCGCGAGTTCTCGGTCGGCTAGTTCTCGCGGGATCGCAGTAATTGCCAAAGACTTGCAAGAAGGCTGGAACTCTCGATAGCGTCGGTCAGGCCGTCGACGCGGCGGCGAGGCTAGCGAAAGCGCGGTCATGACCACAGCAACCCAGCCGGTTTCCGACCCTGAGGTCGCTGTCGGCCAGCGGATCAGCTTCACCCGCGACGAGGTGATCCGGCTGTTGGGGCTGTTCGGTTTCATCGCCGGGCTGCACGTCGCGGGCTTCGGGTTGTTCTACTACTACAACTCCCAGCCGCAGTTCCACTCGCTCGGCGACGGCAAGGGCAACCTGGTGTTCGCCGGCGCCGCCACGCTGGCCTACGGCTTCGGCCTGCGGCATGCCTTCGACGCCGACCACATCAGTGCGATCGACGACACCACCCGCTACCTGCTGCAGAAAGGCAAGCGGCCGCTCGGGGTCGGGTTCTTCTTCTCCCTCGGCCATTCCAGCATCGTGCTGGCGCTCTCGATCGCGATCGCCTTCGCCGCCAAGGCAGCCAGCCGGTTCCAAGCCAGTTTCGCCGGTGCCGGCGGCATCATCGGCACCTTGGTGTCGGCCACCTTCCTGTACCTGATCGCCGCACTGAACCTCGTCGTGCTGGTCGGCATCGTCAAGATGTGGCGCAAAGCCAAGCTGGGTCAGTACCAGCCGGATGAGTTGGACGTGCTGCTGGCCAACCGCGGCTTCCTGAACCGGATCTTTCGGGGTCGCTACAACAGGTTCATCAACCACTCCTGGCAGATGTACCCGGTCGGCATCCTGTTCGGGCTGGGCTTCGACACCGCGACCGAGGTGGGCTTTCTCGGCCTGTCGGCCACCGCCGCGGTCGGGGTGAGCAGCAGCGGTGCCGCGCTGCCACCGCTGGCGATCCTGTCGCTGCCGCTGCTGTTCGCGGCCGGCATGTCGCTGATGGACACCTTCGACGGGGTGTTCATGAGCAAGGCCTACGGCTGGGCGTTCGTGACCCCGATCCGCAAGATCTACTACAACATCACCACGACCGGGCTGTCGATCTTCGTCGCCTTCGTGATCGGCTCGATCGAGGTGCTCGGGCTGCTGTCGGACAAGCTGGAGCTGACCGGGCAGCCGTGGGACTTCATCGCCGGCATCGACATCAACACCGCCGGCCGGGTGATCGTGGGGATCTTCCTGCTGGTGTGGCTCGGCGCGGTCGCCTACTACAAGCTGGCCAGGGTCGACGAGCGCTACGCCGACGCCGTGCAGAACGTCGACCGGCCGAACCTGACCGGCTGAGCGCGGGGGATCAGCGCACGCCGCGCGGCCGGAACTGGATGCTGATCCGGGGTCCGACCGGCTTGCTGGTCTTGGGCACCGCGTGCTCCCAGGTCCGCTGGCAACTGCCGCCCATCACGATCAGGTCGCCGTGACCGAGATTGTGGCGCAGCACGCCGGTGCCGTTACGGCTGCCGGCAGCGCCGTTGGGGCTGCCGGCACCGCCGGGCCGGGGTCGCAGCAGCAGCGGCCGGGGCGCTCCGACCGACAGGATCGCGACCATGGTGTCCTCGGTGCGGCTGCGCCCGATCCGGTCACCGTGCCAGGCCACGCTGTCGCGGCCGTCGCGGTACAGGCACAGCCCGGCGGTGCGGAACGGCTCGCCGAGCTCGTCGGCGTAGTGGGCACCGAGCTGCTCGCGTGCCTCGGCCAGCACCGGGTGCGGCAACGCCGCTCCCTCGTCGTAGAAGCAGAGCAACCGGGGAACGGCCACGATGCGCTGGTACATCTCCC
>DASZEI010000450.1:0-7766 GCA_035940975.1 Jatrophihabitans sp.
CCACGCGCCTGACCACCCACGATCCGCGTCACGATTGTCAAGCGTAGTGCCGGGGCGCGTTGCCGTCGTGCTGGAATTGACTGAAATTGTCGAGCGAAAGGGCCGCCCATGCCACCACCGCAGCTGAGTTTGTCCGGCATCGTGCTGGACTCCCCCGACCCCCGGCAGCTGGCTGCCTTCTACCAGCGGCTGCTCGGCTGGACGGTCGCGCAGGACGAGCCCGGTTGGGTGAAGCTGGCCTCGCCCGAGGGCGGCCCGGGCCTGTCGTTCCAGGCCGAGCCCGCCTACCGGCGGCCGAGCTGGCCGACCGATCCGGGGACCGGAGCGCAGGCTGCGCAGCAGATGATGATCCACCTCGACTTCAAGGTCGACGATCTCGAGCTGGCCGGCCAGCATGCCGTTGCCGCCGGCGCGGTCCTGGCCGACTACCAGCCGCAGTCCGACGTCCGGGTCTACTTCGATCCGGCGGGTCACCCGTTCTGCCTGTTCCTGCACTGAGAACGCTGTGGCGGTGGCCGGCTGTGGCGGTGGCCGGCTGGAGCGGTGGTTGGCTGGAGCGGTGGTTGGCTGTAGCGGTGGCTGGCTGTAGCGCGGTGGCCTGCGGTGGCCGATGCTGGATCGGTGGCCCAGGAACCGGATCCGCCGAGCTTCGTCGTGCTCCCCGAGGAGTACGAGGACGAGTTCGCGGCCGGATCCGGCGAGCCTGATCCGGCCGGGCGGGCGCGCTCACCGCGGCCGGCACCGGTGCCGGGCCGGCTGACCCGGCTGGCCCGGCACCGGCGGACCCGCTGGGCGGCCGCGGTCCTGGCCTGCCTGGCAGCCGGCGGTGTCATGGTGACTGCGGTGACCAGCGAGCACGCGGCGGTGCGCACGGCCACGCCGGCCGGCCCGGTGCCGGTACCCACGCTGATGTCGTCCGGAAAGCCCTGGCCGACCGCACCGTCCGCCTGCGGCGCCATGCGGTACCTACCGATCGTGACCGCCGACCCGCTTCGGACACCCACCGGCATCCGGGTCCAGGTGGGCGGCCAGTCGGTGCACACCGTCGACCTCGACGCCGGCTCGAGCGTCCCCGCGCCGGGCCTGAGTCTGTCCTCCCTGCAGTTCGTCACGCAGCTGGTGCCGGGCAAGGACGCCAGCTACGCCCTGGTGCAGCCGTGCGAGTCCACCGACACCAGTTCGGTGCTGAAGATCACCCGGGACAGCAGCGGGCTGGTACTGGCCAGCACGCACATCGACGCGCTGCTGGCCGACGGCCGCGGCGCGGTGTGGGCTGCCGAGGTGGCAGACATCGCCACCGACGAGCCGATCATCCTGGACCAGGTGGGGGGTCCGGGCGTGGTCCGGCTGCCCGCCGGCCTCATACCGGTCGCGGTGTACGGCCACCGGCTGATCGGGCTCACCTCGGCGGCCGACGAGCGGCACAGCGCGTCCTCGGGCACCCTGGTCAGCTACGACCTGACCAGCCGCCGGCTGGGCCCGCGGATCGGCCGGGCCAGCTCGCTGACCGCGGGCGCCGGCCTGCTGCTGTGGATCGACGAGCCGTGCTCGGCGACGGCGGCCTGCGTGCTGCACCGCTACGACCTGGCCACCGGCATGACGTCGGCGCGCGCCTACGGCCTGCCGGTCGAGACCTCGATCGCCCGCGGCGTGCTCAGTCCGGATCGCACCGAACTCGCCTTTCCGCTGGAACGGATCTATGAGGGCCCGCGGATCGACACCGAGGGTTTCGGACCGCCCTTCGACGTGGCCGTGCTGCACCTGGACACCGGAGTGCTGGACACCGTCGGCGGGCTGAAGCTGCCGCCGACCGAGCTGCCCGGCCTGAGCTTCTCGGCCAGGGGGAACTGGCTGGTCATCGCCCTGAACGAGGGACGCTACGCCGAGTTGCTGCTCTGGCGGCCGGGACTGCCCCGGGCGCTGCGGCCGGGCGTGCGGATCGAGGACCTGATGCTGCAGTCGCCGCCGGTGCTCGCCCTGCCGTCCTGATCAGGACGCGCGGATCAGGACGTGCGGATCAGGACGTGCGGATCAGCACGTGCGGATCAGGACTTGTGCAGGAATTCGGAGCGCTCGGAGTCGAAGGAGTCCCACAGGAACTCCTGCAAGCCAGGGTGATCGGCCAGCTCGGGATCGGCCTCGATCACCCGCTGCGCCTCGGCCCGGGCGGAGCTGATCAGCTCGGCGTCCTGCAGCAGTGACAGCAGCTTCAGCTTGGACTTGCGGCCGGACTGGGCCGCGCCGAGCACGTCGCCTTCTCGGCGCTGCTGCAGGTCCAGCTCGGCCAGCGCGAAGCCGTCGGTGGTCTTGGCCACCTCTTTGAGACGCTCCAGCGCCGGATGCCCCGGCGGCAGCTGACTGTGCATCAGGCACATGCCCTGGTAGCGGCCACGCCCGATCCGGCCGCGCAGCTGGTGCAGCTGGGACACCCCGAACCGGTCGGCGTCCAGGATTGCCATCAGCGACGCGTTGGGCACGTCGATGCCGACCTCGATCACCGTGGTCGCCACCAGCACGTCCAGGCCTCCGGCGGCGAAGGCGGTCATCGCCTGGGCCTTGTCCTCGGGGCTCATCCGGCCGTGCAGCAGCCCGACCCGCAGGTCGTGCAGCTGCCGCGCGCTCAGCTCCGCGTAGAGGCCCAGCACCGAAGCCGTCTGGACGGCCTCCTCGTCAGAGACCGCCCCGATGTCCTCGAGTTCGTCGTCCTCGCCGATCCGCGGGCAGACCACGAACGCCTGGCGGCCGCGGGCAACCTCCTCGCCGACCCGCTGCCAGATCCGGTCGTACCAGGTGGGGTGCTCCGCGACCGGCACCACCTGGGTGCTCACCTCGGACCGGCCAGCCGGGCGTTCGTGCAACTCAGAGACCTCCAGGTCCCCGAAGACCGTCATCGCGACCGTCCGCGGGATCGGCGTCGCGGTCATCACCAGCAGGTGCGGCGGGGTGGCCGCCTTGCTGCGCAGGGCATCGCGCTGCTCGACCCCGAACCGGTGCTGCTCGTCGATCACCACCAGGCCGAGCTCGGCGAACTGCACCTGGTCCTGGATCAGGGCGTGCGTGCCGATCACGATCCCGGCGGCTCCGGAGGCCAGTTCGGCCAGCGCCGCCCGGCGCGCCGGCACCGACATCGACCCGGTCAGCAGCACCACCTGGGTGCCCTGATCCGAGCCGCCCAGCCGGCCGGCCTGGGCCAGCTCGCCGAGCAGGTCGTTGATGCTGCGCTCGTGCTGGGCGGCCAGCACCTCGGTCGGGGCCAGCAGCGCCGCCTGGGCGCCGGCGTCGACCACCTGCAGCATCGCCCGCAGGGCCAGCACCGTCTTGCCCGAACCGACCTCACCCTGCAGCAGCCGGTGCATCGGATGGGCCGCGGCCAGCTCGCGCTCCAGGATCGCCGCGATCTCGCGCTGCTCGCCGGTGAACTCGAACGGCAACCGGGCATCGAAGGCATCGACCAGGCCACCGTCGATCCGGGGTCGGGCCAGTGCCGGATTGGCGGCGTTGGCATGCCGGCGCTGGGCCAGCACCAGCTGGACGCCCAGCGCCTCGTCGAAGGCCAGCCGGCGGCGCGCCTGGTGGTACTCGGCCATCGTGTCCGGCCGGTGGATCCGGCGCAGCGCCGCGTCCAGCTCGATCACCGAAACCCGCGCCCGGACCTGCGGTTGCAGCGGGTCGGGCACCGGGTCCAGCTGGTCCAGCGCCAGCCGGACGCAGCGCGCGATCGTCCAGGACGGCAGCCCGGCGGCGGCCGGGTAGACCGGCAGCAGCGCGCCCGCGAAGTCCTGCAGCTGCTCCTCGGCCGAATCCGGCCCGGCACCGTCCAGGCCGTCTCCGGTCTCACCCAGCAGGATGTAGTCCGGCGAGTTCAGCTGCAGCTTGTTCCGGAAGCGGGTCACCTTGCCGGCGAACATGCCGTGCCGGCCAGGACGCAGGTCGCGTTCCCGCCATGGCTGGTTGAAGAAGCTCAGGCTCGCGCGGTGCCGTCCGGACCGGATCGAGACTTCCAGGATGGTGAGCTTGCGGCCCGGGATCCGGCGGGTGCTGGTCGACTCGACCTCGGCCAGCACCGTCACCTCCTCGCCCTCGACCAGCTTGGACAGGTCGGTCAGCTCGCCCCGCTCGTTGAACCGGCGGGGGTAGTGCCGGATCAGCTGGCCGACCGTGCTGAGCCCGAGCGCCTTCTCCACCGCCTTGCTCGACTTGCCTCCCAGCACGTCGCGCAGCAGGGTGTTCCGGGTCGCCATGGGGCCACTGTGCCAGAAGCCGGCGGGCCGGTTACTCGACGCCGATCAGCAGCGGGAACCGCGGCTGGCCACCGACGAACACGTTCACCTCGACCAGCGGGTGCCGGCTGCGCAGGTAGCTGTGCACCAGCTGCGCCGCGGCACTCGCGCCCCGGTCGGCACCGGACAGCACCGTCACCAGCTCGCCGCCGGCGGCCACCAACCGGCGCACCAGGCTGATGCCGACCCGGGCGACATCGGTGCCGATCTCGACCACCTCGCCGTCGATCAGGCCCAGCACGTCACCGGCCGAGCACCGCCCGGCATAGGTGATCGAGTCCCGGACCGCGATGGTCACCTCGGCGAACCGGGTGGCCGCGGCCGCCTCGGCCAGCGCGATCACGTTGTCCTCGAAGCGCCGGGTCTCGTCGTGCACCGCCACCGCGGCCAGCCCCTGCACCGGCGACTTGGTGGGCACCACCGCGACGCTGACGCCCTGCTGGCGAGCGCGCGCGGCAGCCGACTCGGCCACCGCCCGCACCGTCGAGGCGTTCGGCAGCAGGATCACCTGGGCGGCGCCGGTCCGCAGGATCTCGGCCAGCACCTGGGACGCGGTCGGGCCGGCGCTGCCGCCGGGGCGGCCGTCGACCACCGTCACCCCTTCGGAGCGGAACAGGTCGGCCAGCCCGTCGCCGGGTGCCACGGCGACCAGGGCGGTTCCCGAGCGGTCGGTTCCGGAGGCCTGGCCGGCCACCTGGTCGGCGAACCGGACCACGGTGATCCGGTGCGGCCGGCCGGCCTCGATGCCGGCCTCGATCGCCGCGCCCACGTCGTTGACGTGCACGTGCACGTTGTACAGCCCGTCGCCGCCGCCGACCACCACCAGCGAGTCGCCGAGTTCGGCCAGGGTGGCCTTCAACGGCACCAGCGCGGGCTCCGGGGCGTGCAGCAGGTACTGCACCTCGTAGCCGAATTCCGGGCTGCCGGACTCGCGCACCATTTCCAGGGCGTGCCGGCTGCGGGCCGCCGGCCGCTGCGCCGGGCCGACCGAACCCTGGCCGGTGATCACCGCGGCCAGGGCGTCCAGCATCACGACCAGGCCGAGGCCGCCGGCGTCGACCACGCCGGCCTCGGCCAGCACCGCCAACTGCTGCGGCGTGCCGGCCAGCGCGGTCGCGGCGGCCCCCGCGGCGGCGGCGGCCACCGCTGCCAGTTCCGGCGACTCGCCCAACTGCTCGGCGCCCTCCGCGCTGCCGCGCACCACCGAGAGCATGGTGCCCTCGACCGGCTCGGCGACCGCCGCGTAGGCCGCGTCGGTGGCCAGCCGCAGTCCCTTGACCAGTAGCCGGCCATCGGCTTCCACGACGCCGTCGCAGGCCTCGGCCAGGCCCGAGATGATCTGCGAGACGATCACCCCGGAGTTGCCCCGGGCGCCCATCAGGGCACCCCTGGCCATCGCTGCCAGCACGCCGCCGGCGGTTGCCGAGCGGTCGGCCGCCACCGCGTCGGCGGCTTCGTGCAGGGTCAGCGCGAGGTTGGTGCCGGTGTCGCCGTCCGGAATCGGGAAGACGTTCAGGTCATCGATCTCACCGCGGCGGGCGTCCAGGCCCTCGACCGCCGCGGTGCACCAGCGACGAACCGCCGAGGCATCGAGCAGCGCGAGCATCCGTGCCCCTTCCAGCCGACCCGGGCGTTGCCGTATTGGCCGACACCCTACTGGGACGGCGGCACCACGGCGCCGATCCCGGCCCGTGTCCCGGCTGGCCTGGTCGGCAGGGCCCCCGCTCGCCAGGGCGTCACCGGTCGGTTTGGAGAGCGCTATCCCGGCTGGCTACACTTGGCCGGTTGTCCCGATGTTTCACCACCCGAGATCTTGAGGAGGCCATTGTGGCCAGCCACTGCGATGTCTGCGGCAAGGGGCCCGGCTTCGGCATGTCCGTCTCGCACTCGCACCGCCGCACCCACCGCCGGTGGAACCCGAACGTGCAGACCGTCCGCGCGATCGTCGCTCCGGGCACCCGCCGCCGGGTCACGGTCTGCACCTCCTGCCTGAAGGCCGGCAAGGTCACCCGCGGCTAGTCACCCGCAGCCACAAAGCGCAGCCGGGCCGGTTCCTCTTCGGAACCGGCCCGTTGTCATATCCCGGTCCGGGCGCCGCAGCGCCGGCTTGCCGTACCGCTGGCCTGCCGTGCTCAGCGGAAGTGCTGGTGGCCGGCGTGTGCCCAGCGCAGGCCGTCCACCCGGACACCGGAGCCCTCGTTGACCATCCCGACCACCTGCCAGGTATCCGGCAGCCGGGTGTCGTTGGGAAAGCTCGCCACCAAGGCGTAGTCGTCGCCGCCGCCCAGCACCCACGTCATCGGGTCGGTGTTCAGCGCCGAGGAGACGTCGCGCAGCTTGGCCGCCGGCTCCAGGGCATCGCGGCGCAGGTCGATCCGCACCCCGCTGGCCTCGGCGAGGTGGCCGAGATCTGAGACCAGGCCGTCGGAGACATCGGTCATCGCCGTCGCGCCGAGCTCGGCGGCCCGGATGCCTTCGGAGTAGGGCGGCTCCGGCCTGCGGTGCGCGTTGACCACCTGCACCGGCGAGCGGAATCCCCGCGACAGCACCGCGTAGCCGGCCGCCGCCCAGCCGAGCCGGCCGGTGATCGCCACCACGTTGCCGGGCTTGGCGCCGGACAGCCGGACCGGTTGGCGACCCTCCAGGTCGCCCAGCGCGGTGACCGCCAGCAGCACCGAGTCGGCCGCGCTGACATCGCCGCCCACCACCGCCGCGCCGACCTCGGCGCACTCCTCGGCCAAGCCGGCCAGCAACGAGTCCAGCCAGCTCAGCTCCAGCTCGGGCGGGGCGGCCAGGCCCACCAGCAGCGCCCTGGGCTGAGCACCCATCGCGACGATGTCGGCGAAGTTGCGGGCCGCCGCCTTGTGGCCGATATCGTTGGCGGTCGACCAGTCCCGGCGAAAGTGCCGGTTCTCGATCAGCAGGTCGGTCGAGGCGACCACCTGCCCGTCGGGACAGGCCAGCACCGCGGCGTCGTCACCCGGGCCCACCACGGCGGCCTCGGCCGGCGGCAGGGCGGTGGTGATCCGCCGGATCAGGCCGAACTCACCCAGGTCAGCGATCGTTCTCGGCTCGGAAATCTCGACCAACCTCCAGTGCGTGCGCTGTCCCCGACCGGTCCGGGGCGGCCGGCTTGCACGCTGCGCCCCATGATCCTCACCCCATGATGCTCGCCCGGTAAGGATCGCCCGCAGCCGGATCCGGGCGTTGCCGCCGGACGCGGTTGCGCTAGGTTTTAGCTGCTCCGACGCCTACGACGACGAAAGGACGTGCCGTGTCAGATACGGTCAACGCCTACATTCTCATCCAGACCGAGGTCGGCAAGGCCGCCTCGGTGGCGCAGGAGATCGCCGAACTCCAGGGCGTCACGATGGCCGAGGACGTCACCGGCCCGTACGACGTGATCGTGCGCGCCGAAGCCGCGAGCATGGACGAGCTGGGGCGGATGGTGGTGGCCCGGGTGCAGGGGGTGGCCGGCATCACCCG
>DASZEI010000451.1:0-15682 GCA_035940975.1 Jatrophihabitans sp.
TGGGCGGCCTGGGCCGCCCGCTGCCCCGGCCCGCGGCGGGCCGGCGGATCGCGGACGCGGTGCGGGCGCAGGCCGCTAACCGACCGGACGCGATCGCGCTGTGCTTCCAGCGGCAACGGCTGACCTACCGGGAGCTGGACGAGCGGGCCAACCGGGCCGCGCACGCGTTGCAGGCCGCCGGCGTCCAGGCCGGTGATCGGGTCGGGGTGTGCCTGAAGCGCTCGCCCGACCTGGTGGTGATGCTGCTGGCGGTGCTCAAGGCCGGTGCCGCCTACGTCCCGATGGACGCCGGCTACCCGGCCGACCGGCTGGCCTACACCGCCACCGACGCGGGGCTTGCGGTGGTGATCACCGACCCGGCCCGGTTCCCGCAGCTGCCCGGGGTGCGGCTGCTGTCCCCGGAGGATCTGCGGTCAGCCGCCTGGCCGCTGACCGTTCCGGTCCGGCACGGCGGTGCCGACGGTGCCGATCAGGCTGCCTACGTCATCTACACCTCCGGTTCCACCGGCCGGCCCAAGGGTGTGGTGGTCTCGCACCGCAACGTGCTGAGCCTGCTGGCCGCCACCACGGACGACTTCGCCCTCAGCAGCCGCGACGTCTGGACGCTGTTTCACTCCAGCGCGTTCGACTTCTCGGTGTGGGAGATCTGGGGCTGCCTCAGCACCGGCGGCCGGCTGGTGGTGGTGTCGCACTGGACCTCGCGTGACCCGCGGCAATTCGCCGACCTGCTGCACGCCGAGCGGGTGAGCGTGCTGAATCAGACCCCGAGCGCGTTCAGCCAGCTGGCCGAGGTCGATCGGCAACGCCGGCTGCCGGACTCGCTGCGGCTGGTGATCTTCGGTGGCGAGCCGCTGGACACCCGGCCGCTGCTGTCCTGGTTCGACCGGCATCCCGAGAGCCGGTGCCGGCTGGTCAACATGTTCGGCATCACCGAGACCACCGTGCACGTCACCGCGCAGACCCTGGGCCGGCGCGAGGCGCTGACCGGGTCCCGGTCGGTGGGCCGGCCGCTGCCCGGTTGGCACCTGAGCGTGCTGGACCCGCAGGGCCGTCCGGTGCCGCCCGGCGTGGCCGGTGAGATCTACGTCGGCGGCGCCGGGGTGGCGATGGGCTACCTCGACCGGCCGGAGCTGACCGCACAGCGGTTCGATGCGGACCCGCATGCGTCCGGGCCGCGCTATCGCAGTGGCGACCGGGGCCGGCTGCTGCCCGACGGGCGGCTGGAACACCTGGGACGGCTGGACAACCAGGTCAAGCTGCGCGGTTTTCGCATCGAGCTGGACGAGATCCGGGCCCGGCTGCTCGACGCTCCCGGCGTCGCAGCGGCGGCGGTGCTGCTGCGCGAGGACGGCGGGGACGCGGCGACCGCCCGGCTGGACGGTTACCTCGTGCTGTCGGCCGGCGGCACTGTCGAGCAGGCTCGCGAGCACGCGGTGCGGTTCCTGCCCGAGCACATGGTGCCCAGCACCCTGACCGCACTGCCGGCGCTTCCGTTGACCCCGAACGGAAAGCTGGACCAGGCCCGGCTGCCCGAGCCGATCACCGCGGCGGCGCCGGAGCCCGCCGAGACCGACGGGGACGATCACGACGGGAACGATGTCGAGGCGAGGCTGCACGCGGTGTGGCAGCAGGTGTTCGGCTTCAAGGTCGGCTACGACGACGACTTCTTCGCCCTGGGCGGCAACTCGCTGCTCGGCGTCCAACTGTTCGCGGCGATGCGGTCGGCGGGACTGCCCACCCCACCGTTGCGGCAGCTGTACCTGAACCGGACGGTGCGCGGGCTGGCCGCGGTGCTCAAGCAGGCCTGACCAGCCGGCCGCTGACTGCGCGCTCCACCACGACCAGCTGCTAGTAACGCCGAGCACGCGCGATCGGCGGGCTTATGATCAGACAACTGACAATCTCAGGGCATGGCAGGGGCAATGGGTGTCTGATGCGTCCGACGGTATCCCTGCTGCGCCCGAGTCGCATGCCGACAAGCTCGGCTTCCCTCGAATGGAGTACCTGCGGCGCAAACTCACCCAGGATGCCGAGCGACCGAAGGCGAAGATCACGCTGGAGGACTTGCGGGAGTTCACCAACACGTTCGGTGACCTGGCCGATTCAGAAGTCATGCGCCAGGCGTGGACCTGACCGCTCGGGCGTCCGGATAAGTCGCTGACGCTGTCGACAAGCTGTGTCCAGCCCGACTGATCAACCGGAACGCAAAGCCCGGGACGGCCGATCTCACGGCTCGTTGGCTCAGTTACCGGGCCCCGCCGTCGAATGGGGAAGGGTCGGCCTCCCGCCCGGCCCGTTTCCGCAAGGTGTGTGGAACTCGCCGGGCTGTTACTGATGTGGCTGACAGAACAGATGTGACCAATGTGACATGCTGTCGGACGGCCTGCGGCCCCTAGCCGCGGCTCACGGTGAGGAGTACATCGGGTGAGGTTGCGCAGCGCGCGGCAGGCCGGCGTGGTCGCCGTCGCGGTGGCCAGCATGGTGCTCGGGCTCAGCTCGCCGGCGCTGGCGGCCCCCAAGCCCGTCAACCCCACCGACGCCCAGCTGGCCGCCGCGCAGGCTCGCAAGCAGCAGGCCGCCCAGCAGCTCGGTGCGGTATCGGCCCAGCTGGTGTTGCTGAAGGGCCGGCTCGAACGGGCAGCCGCCGACACCGACGCCGCGATCGCCACCTACGACGCCACCAACATCGCGTTGCAGGGTGCGGTGGCCGATGTCGCGGCTGCCGACCAGGCCGTCACCGACGCCCGAACCACGGTCGCGCAAGCGCGCCAGCAGATCACGAGTTACGTGTTCAGCCAGTACGTCTACGGCAGCCGGCCCTCGATCACCGCGCTGCTGTCCAGCAACGACCCGAACGGCGCGCTGGAAGCGATGGCCTACCTGCGCTATCTCGGCAACGCGCAGCAGCAGCAGCTGGCCACCGCGCAGACCAACACGGTGGCGCTCTCGAACGCCGAGGCCAGCCGCAAGGTGGCGCTGGCGCGGGCCGAGCAGCTGCAGAAGCAGGCCGAGATCCAGAAGAGCCGGGCGATGGCCAAGCTCGCCGCGTTCCGGCAGCAGCAGGCCGAGTTCAACCGGCGACGCACCGAGCTGACCGCCCAGACGCTCGCCGCCGCCGCGAAGCTGGCCAGCCTGACCAACCAGCGCCAGGCCTACCAGCGCTGGCTGGTCGAGGAACGCGCCCGGCAGGCCGCCGAACGAGCCCGCCGCGCCGCCGAACGAGCCCGCCAAGCCGCCGAACGAGCCCGGCAGGCCGCCGAGTGGGCGCGCCAGGAGGAGCTGCGGCGCCAGCAGGAGCAAGCCGCCCAGCAATCGTCGTCGTCCAGCTCGGCACCGCTGCCCTCGGCCGCGCCGCCCGACGACGACCAGCCCTGGACGCTGCCGTTGCCGGCGGGGAGCTTCTACATGTCGACCTGCTTCTGCATGCGGTGGGGCGAGTTCCACCCCGGCGACGACCTGGCAGCGGCGTACGGCACCCCGATCTACGCGATCGGTGCCGGCACCGTCGTCGCGGCCGGCCCGGCGCAGGGCTTCGGCAACTGGGTGGTCATCGACCACGGCAACGGCTTCACCTCCATCTACGGTCACATGAAGGTGCTCGCGGTGTCACCCGGCCAGTCGGTCCGGGTGGGCCAGAACATCGCCTTCGTAGGCACCGAGGGCCACTCCACCGGGCCGCACCTGCACCTGGAGGTCCGCCTCGGCGGGACGTCCGGCCCACCCGTCGATCCGCAGGTGTTCCTGGCCCGGCGCGGGGTCAGCATCTGAGCACAGGCGTCCGGACGCAGGATGCCTGCTGGCAGTGAAGGTCTTCCGATAACGAGTCGCTGAGAACTCAGCGCCGGGCCGCGGCCAGCGCCTTGCAGAACGCGGTCGCCGCTTCCAGTTCGGCGTCCAGTGGCGCCAGCACGCTCTCGCGGGCCACCTCCCGGACCCCGGCATCCAGTGATCGGCGTGCGCGGGCGCGGCGCCGCGCGGCACCGGCGGCCACGAACGGGCGCGCCAGGACGGAGGTCAGCAGCCCCAGCGCCAGCCCCCCGAGCAACAGCAGGGTGGGCACCGGCGCCCGGCCGAAGTGCAGGCTGGGCCCGGGCAGCTGCAGGTAGGCGAACACGGCCAGCACCGCCAGCCACACCAGGCCGGTGGCCGCCGCCAGCAGCCAGAGCAGCTGCAGGCCTCGCACCGCCGTCCACCACGCCGGCCGGTCGGCATGCGAGAGCCGTGCCGACCGAACCGCCTGGTCGAGCTGGTTGGGCAGCTCCTGCTGGCGGGATTCCAGCACGGCGGTGGCCGAGGCCTGCCAGGCCGGTGCGACGCCCCGGGTGCGGTCGCTGACCAGTTCGCGCACCGCGTTGGACACCTGAGCGCGCTGCGCGCCGGTGGCCGCCGGCCGGGAGGTGAGCCCCGTGGAGTCCGAGCCCAGGTGCAGCCGGCGCAGCGGGTCCGGCCGCAGCCGGGCCAGCCACCGGGTCAGCGGCCAGCCGACGCTGGCGATCGCCCGCATCCGGTAGGAGCGAGCGGCGGCGTCCGCCACCGGCCCGGCTCCGGCGGCGACCGCGAGCGCCTGGACCAGGGTCTCCTCGCTGCGCGCGCCCCGGCCGGCTTTGGACAGTCCCTGCGCGCAGAGCGGGTCGAGCGCGCTGACCGCATCGTCGAGGTCGGCGTGCAGCCGGGCGACGGCGGCCTGGCTGGTGCTGACCCGCTCGGCCAGCGCCGCTCGCAACCGCGGCAGGCCGTCGCCGCGGGCGGCGGAGGTGGTGAGCACCGGCACCCCGGCCAGGCCGTCGTCGGCGAGCAGCTGGCTCAGGTCCCGGCGGCAGGCGTCCAGGGCGTCGTCGCTGAGCCGGTCGGCCTGGTTGAGCACCACCATCATCACCTCGCGGTGCGCCGCCAGCGGGCGCAGGTAGCGCCGGTGCACCGCCGCGTCGGCGTACTTCTGCGGATCGAGCACCCAGACCAGCAGGTCCACCACCCCAGTCATCCGCTCGGCCTCCAGCCGGTGCGCCGCGGCGGTCGAGTCGAAGTCCGGCAGGTCCACCAGCACCAGGCCGGCCAGCCGCGCCGATCCGTCCGGCGAGGCCGACGCGGCGCCGGCCAGGACATGCCGGTCGCGGACCTCCAGCCAGTCGAGCAGCTCGGTGACGCCATGCTCGCCGGCAGCCGGTCCGGCCGGCCAGATCGCCGCCCGGGAGCGGCTGGTGGTCGGTCGCCGGACCCCGGTCGGTGCCAGCACCTCTCCGGCGAGGGCGTTGAACAGGCTCGACTTGCCACTTCCGGTGCCGCCGGCCAGCGCCACCACGGTGCTGTCCGGGGACAGCCGGCGGCGAGCCGCGGCCCGGACCAACAGCGCCCGGGCCGGCACCAGCAGGGCCGGGTCGCAGCGGCGCTCGGCCAGCTCGACCGCCTGGCTCAGCGCGTCGAGCCGAGCGCCGAGCTCCGGAGCCCGGCGGCTCACCGGGCGGCTCGGGCGACTTCGACGGCGTGCACGGCCGCCCGGAACCGGGCGGTCGCCCCGGCCGGCGGCGAGCCCTCGGCCAGCAGGTCACGGAACCGGTCGGCGTCGGCGGCCAGCAGCTCGTCGACGTGCCGCAGCAGCGCATCCCGCGCGCGGCTGGCCAGCGAGCGCACCGCCTGGTCGCCGAAGATGGCCTCCAGCACCTTCTGGCTGAGTGCCGCGGTGCCGCCGGCGATCGCGATCTCGCCGCCGGTCAGGCCGCCGGTCTGGGCGAACAGCGCGACGATCAGCACCGAGCCGGCCCCGTTGACGCCGTAGGAGGCGAGCTTGGCCAGCTGCCGGCGGTCGCCGCCCTCGGCCCGGACCAGCTCCAGCACCTCGCCCTGCCAGACCCGCACGGTCTCCTCGGCCCGGCCGGCGAAGTCGGGCGCCGCCCGCGCCAGGTCGGTGCGGCTGCCGGCCAGCAGCGCCCGACCGTCCGGACGGACCGACCAGGCCGCCGCGGTGCTGGCCGCGGCCCGCTCGGCGGCATCGCGCAGCAGGCCCTCCAGGCTGGACTCCAACGCCTGCTCGATCGGGGCCGCGCCGGACGGCCGCCCCATCACCGCCGATACCACCCGGTCGCGTACCCACCCGATCCGCGACTCCAGCGTGCGCATCAGCTCTCCGGTGCCCACGAACTCCTGCCAGCGGGCCAGCACCTCACCGCGCAGCAGCGTGCCACCGCTGAGCTCGTGCCCGACGGTGGCCCGGGCCTGGTCATAGCTGCCGTCCACCTCCTGGCTCAGCTCGCGGGCCGCCTGTTCCTGGGCGTCCACGGCCGAGGCCAGCGCCGCCCCGCGCAGCTGCAGGCTGTTGACCGCGCCGGTCAGGGTGGCCCGGATGACTTCGGCCCGGGACTCGGCGTCGGCGGCCAGCGCACCGATCCAGTTGCGGACCGGGGCTACCGCCGAATCGGGCAGCCGGCCGCTGTCCAACGTCGCCTCGGGCACCACCAGCAACGGCGCGTCACCCAAGCCCTCGCGGTCGAGCAACTGCCGCAGGTGGGACTCGACCTCGCCGAGTGCCTCCGGCGGCACCCGGTCGAGCACCACCGCCAGCGCGGTGGCCCGCTCCCGTGCCACCCGCAGCAGGTCCCAGGGCACCGCGTCGGCATAGCGGGCGGCGGTCGTCACGAACAGCCAGAGGTCGGCCGCGGCCAGCAGCTGCACCGCGAGCTCGCGGTTGGTCTCGACGAAGGAGTCGACGTCCGGGGCGTCGAGCAGGGCCAGGCCGGGTGTCAGCGACGGCGCGGCGACCAGCCGCAGGGACTTGCCGGGCTGGTCGCCGGCGATCTCCGGACCGGTGGTGCGGGCCAGCCCCGGCAGGATCCGGTCACCGGTGAACCAGCCCGCGTCGTCAGGGTGGAAGACCAGCACCGGCGAGCGGGTGGTCGGTCGCAGCACGCCGGCCTGGCTGACCTGGTGGCCGACCAGGGCGTTGACCAGCGTCGATTTGCCGGCCCCGGTCGAGCCGCCGATCACCACCAGCAGCGGAGCGTCCTGCTGCTCCAGCCGCGGGATGAGGTAGTCGTCCAGCTGCGACACCAGCTGGTCGCGTTGGGTCCTGGCCTCGGCCGCGCCCGGTGTCTGCAGGTTGAGCGGAAGCTCGGCAGTGACGCTGCGCAGCTCGCGCAGCGCCGCCAGCAGCGGCGCGTGCTGGCCCTGCGCGGGCCGGCTCATGTGCTCAGCGGCGGCAGGCGCCGAGGTCGGGTCACATCCCAACCCTGCCATGCGGGCGCCGATGCCGTCACCCTGACGCCGATCGGGCGTGCGTCCGGACCCGTCCGGCGTCGCGGTGGGATGCGCTACCGGTGGAGTGGCTGGTCGGGCTCGGGAGCGACGAAGCAGGCGGTTCCGCTGGCGCCGGTGGCCATGTTGATGACGCCGGAGACCTCGCCGCGCTCAGCCCGGATGAAGAATCCGCCGGCACCCCGGGTCATCGTGAACGGGCCCCAGACCAGCGTCCACGGTTCCAGGCCGTGGTCGGTGGGGAACCACTCGACCACCGGGCGGACCCGCCGCTGGACCAGGAACGGCCCGTCCATCGCGGCCGTGACCTGCTCGCGCCACTGCTCAGGGGTGCTGTGCCAGCCCGGCACGATCCCGTTGCCGGCGTAGAGCAGGGTCGGTTTGAGGATCAGCTCCTCCTGCTGCTCCAGCACGTACCGCTCCAGATCGACCTGCCGGCCATCGACCGTCACGGGCCCGGGACGCAGCATCTTCGTCCACGGCAGCAGCCGGTCGATGCTGGCTCGCTCGGCATCGCTGAGCAGATGCCGGTTGGCATCGTCGGCCAGCATCGCCAGAGCGCCCTTGCTGCCGTAGAGGTAGGTCTCCATCGGGGCGAAGATCGTGACCTCGCCGCGCTGGACGGCCGCCAGCACCGGATCGATCAGCCCCGGGCCGGTCTCCTCCAGCAGGTCGGTCATGGTGAACAGCCGGTACAGGATGTCGATGCGCCGCTCGCCCAGCCAGACCGCGCCGTCGGCGAAGCGCAACTGGCCGATGTGGCACGGATGCGGGTCGAGATCGTGGCGCGCGAGCAGCGTCGAACTCTTGCGCAACTGGGGTTCCAGCGTTTCGTAGCTCTCGGGCCAATCGACGATGGCCATCATCGGCCGGCTGCCTTCGGGCACCTTGCATTCCGTCCTGATGGTGTGGGCCAACTCGGCGACGGTATCGATATAGCTCAGGCGGTGCTGCGTCACGAAATCCTTGACGAATGGGTCTCCCAGCATTCCTTCGTTGAGAAAGCCGTTGTCGAATCCGCCCATCGTGCTGCCCATGTTCAGTTCCATCAACTGAAAGCCGGACCCGGTCATACACAGATCGGCCCGGGACAGCCGGATCGGAAAGTCGCGGTGGCTGCGCAGAACTGCCGACACCTGAACTTCGGGCATTCCGACGGCTCGCGCGAATCGGCCCAGATCACCGCCGAAGAGCCGGTTGGGCAACGCCGTGATGGCGTCGTGGATGTGGCTGAGATCCTGGGTCAGTTGCCGGTGTTCGGCGTGGCCCAGAAAGACCGGTCGGCTCAGCGTCCGGGCGAGGAAGGTGGTGGCGTCAGCGCTGTGCTGGACGCTCTCGGCCACCTCGGTCGCCTGCGGCCCGGCCTGTGCGTACGCCTCGAGATATGCGGCGGTAAGGCTTTGATGTGACAGCACTGGATGACCTCCGGTCGAATACGCCCCGCCTGGGGTGGGTGGCGGAGGCCGCCTTTGCTGAGTGCGGCGACAGGTGAGCACGGAAAGATAAAGTGGAGGGCCGGGTTAACGGTAAAGGCAGTTCGATCCCTGCCGAGATGAATGTCGCGAAGCCACACATTAGGCCTGCTATGTAGACGGGGCAATAGCCGCGACAATGAATCTTGGGTTTTCCGCCGCTGACCGTTCGCTGACGAACCGTCCAGCGCGCGGCATCACCGGTGCGCAAACCCGGATGACTGCAGCCGGCACACTGGGGGCATCACGTAACGCGACATCGAGAGGCGGGCCGATGCCTGACCGTAGTTATGACATCGTCCTGTTCGGTGCCACCGGCTTCACCGGCCGGCTGACTGCGGACTACCTGGCCCGGCATGCTCCGGCGGGGTGCCGGTGGGCGCTGGCCGGGCGCAACCAGGCCAGGCTCGAAGCGGTCCGGAACGAGTTGAGCACCATCGACGCCGCGCTGGCGCAGTTGCCGCTGCTGAGCGCCGATGCCGGCGATCCCGCCTCGCTGGCAGCGGTGGCGCAGAGCAGCCGGGTGGTGGCCAGCACGGTCGGCCCCTACGTCAGGTACGGCGAACCGCTGGTGGCGGCCTGTGCCGGGGCCGGCACCGACTACCTCGACCTGACCGGTGAACCCGAATTCGTCGATCTGATGTATGCCCGCTACCACCGGCAGGCGCTGGGTTCGGGCGCCCGGCTGATCCACTGCTGCGGCTTCGACTCGATCCCGCACGACCTCGGCGCCTTCTTCACCGTCGGCCTGCTGCCCGACGATGTCGCGATCACCGTCGACGGAGTGGTCCGGGCGGGTGGCCGGCCCTCGGCCGGAACCGTCCATTCGGCGATCACCGCCTTCTCCCGGGTGCGCGGCTCGGCCGAGGCGGTGCGGGCTCGCCGGGCGCTGGAGCAGCGGCCGCAAGGCCGGCGCTCGCGGGCGGTTCGAACCCCGCCCCGCCGGGTGGACGGCATGTGGCTGCTGCCGTTGCCGACCATCGACGCCCAGGTGGTGGCCCGCTCGGGCCGGGCACTGCCGCGCTACGGTCCGGACTTCACCTACCACCACTACGCCGGCGTCCGGAAGCTGCCGGTCGCGGTGGGCAGCGTGCTGGGCATGACGGCGGTGATCGGGCTGGCCCAGCTGCCGCCGGCCCGGCGGTTGTTGCTGAGCCGCTTCGAGTCCGGCACCGGGCCGTCAGCCGACCAGCGGGCCCAGAGCTGGTTCAAGGTGCGGTTCACGGCCACCGGCGGCGGGTCCCGGGTGGTGACCGAGGTGTCCGGCGGCGATCCGGGCTATGACGAGACGGCCAAGATGCTGGCCGAGTCGGCGCTGTGCGTGGCCTTCGACGACCTGCCCGCCACCGCCGGCCAGGTCACCACCGCGGTGGCGATGGGCCAGCCGCTGATCGAGCGGCTGACCAGGGCAGGGTTGCGGTTCCGGGTGCTGGAGCAGTCCAGCCGCTAGCGGGCCGTCATCGCCTGCGGCATGGTGCTCAGCAACTCCCGGGCCCGCTCGGCGAAGCGGTGCTCGACCAGCACCTCGTACTTCGTCGCGACCACCTGGCTGACCGAGGAGAAGTCCCGGGTACCGCCCCGGGTCACCGCGGTGAACCCGATCTGGCTCCAGATCAGGCCGAAGATCGCCCCGAAGATGGGGGTGCTGATCAGGAAGCCGAGTTGGTTGCCGTCGCCGAAGATGGAGAACGCCAGCCCGACGAACAGCCCCATCCACAGCCCGGAGATGGCGCCGGCGGCCGCCACCTTGGCCCGGGTGATCCGGCCGGTGACCCGCTCGACGGTTTTGAGTTCGGTGCCGACGATCGCCATGTTCTGGACTTCGAACTCGTTGTCGGACAGGAAGTCCACGACCTTCTGGGCCTGCTCGTAGCTGTCAAAGACCCCCAGTGACATCGGGTACTCCAGGTCCAGCCCGGGGCGCGGGATGTTCGGTGACACGTTCGATGACATAGCCATGGGTTCAACTCTGCCACTGATCCGGCCGGCCTGCCCGGATTCTGCCGGCGCCCGCGCCCCGTCCCGGGATGCTCACTCGGCCGGACGAACGGCTGCCGGGCTGCGCAGCACCGGGCCGACACCGAACCTGCGTACCGCGAACCAGGCCAGCGACGCCACCAGAGCCCCGCCGTACAGGGCCGTACCGAAGCTCGCACCCAGGTGGAAGTCGCTGTCGATCAGGTAGAAGAAGCTCGGGACGATCGCCACCGGTAGCCATTCGACGGCACCCGACATCACGATCAGTGCGAGCAGTAGCAATGCGTACCAGCCATAGGACGGGGTGCTCAGGAGCAACACCACGCCCGCCAGAACGACGGCGGATTTCTCCGGCGCATCCGGGTCGGTGCGCCGGAGAACCCAGAGCGCGGTAACGGCCAGGACCAGCATGGCCGCGACCGGGACCAGCGGGTCCGGCAGCCACGGGTCGAGCAGCAGGAATCGCCCACCGCTGATGTACCGCTCCTCCCGCAGGTAGCCGGGCAGGTACCCGAGCACGTCCGGCCCGATCGCCAGGACATGCGGCAGATAGGACAGGACCACCAGGCCGACGGCACCGCCGATGACCAGGGCAGGACGGCGCCGTAGTAGCGACATCAATACCAGGCCGGGGTAGATCTTCGTGGCGATCGCGGCGCCGACCAGCAGGCCGGCGGCTCCCGAGCGGCGGGCCGCCTCGCAGCTGATGGCGAGAACGCAGAACAACACGCCCAGCCAGTCGAGGTGGGCGTTGTTGCCGAACTCGGTGGCGACCAGGGGACACCACGCCCAGAGCGCGACCGGCCAGAGCGGGCCGCCTTGAGCCACCGCGCGGCGGGCAAGTAACCAGGCCACCGCGATGGCGCCGAGCGCGGCCACGAGCTGCATCGGTAGGTGTCCGCCGCGGCCACCCAGCGAAGCGATCCGCACCAGCGCGAAAGCCCCCTCCGCGACCGGCGGGTACAGCGTGCGTACCGCCGGTCGATTGATCGCGCTGCACGCGGTGCCGTGATCCACCGGCCACGCGCAGTGGGCCGTGTGGGGGAAGAAGAAGGGAGTGCGCAAACCCTCCAGCTGCGGGGCGTCGGCCGCGAAACGGTACGGGTCGATACCGGCCAGCTGGACCTTGGCATCCCACAGGTAGCGGTAGGCGTCGTCGGAGGAGCTGGGCGGCGTGCACATCGCGATGATCTGCAGTGCGATCCCCACGCCGAAAATCAACAACAGGGCCTTCCGGGCTGCCATCCTGGCGCGGGACAGCAGCAGCACTGCCAGCAGGAACGGACCGATCGCCAGGCTCTGCTGCCACAGCACGTGGTGCGCCAGCCCGGGCGCGAACTTGGCGTAGGAGTACAGGCCGACGAGCAGGCCGAGGGTGGCAAGGAGTCCGGCGACGAGCAGCCGGGGGCCGACGTCGATGTCCGATGGCGCCTGCACCCGACCAGCCTGCCAGCCGGCCGGGCCGGGACACCGGAGGCAGGTACTCCAGTTCCTGAACTCGTAAGGCGCAGGTCAGAAATCGTGCGCCAGACTGGGGCTCATGGGCAAGCCGGCGAACAGGGTCCCGAAGCCGTGGGGCGTGCTGGCCACCAGGCCGCCGATCTGGCCTGCCTTTCGCGGCGGGCTGAGGTCTGAGGCTGTCACCGCGCGGGTGGGCCGGCTGCTCGGTATCGCCTTCGGCCTCTGCTTCGTGACCGGCCTCATCAGCCACTACCAGTACTCCCCGTGGTCCTGGGTCCCGATCCCGTCCGCACCCGCGTGGGGTTACCGGCTCACCCAGGGCACCCATGTCGTCACCGGCCTGGTATCCGTCCCGCTGCTGATCACCAAGCTCTGGTCGGTGTTTCCGAAGCTGTTCCAGTGGCCACCGGTGCGGTCGGTGGTGCATGGGCTGGAGCGGCTGAGCATCGCGATCCTGGTCAGTGCCTCGATCGTCGAGGTCGGCATCGGACTGCTGAACATCCTGAACTGGTATCCGTGGCGGTTCTCCTTCATCGACGTGCACCACTGGCTGGCCTGGGTCGTCATCGGCTCGCTGCTGCTGCATATCGCGGTCAAGCTGCCGGTCATCCGGCGCGGCCTTGCCGCTGCGCTGGAACAGCCGCCGGCACCCAGCCTGCCCGATGACGAGCTGACTGATCTGGATGCACCGCAGACCGGCATCAGCAGGCGTGGCGTCCTCATCGCCAGCGGGGCGGGCGCCGGCATCGTCGCCCTGACCACCGCCGGTCAGAGCCTGACGCCGCTGCACCCGATCGCGCTGCTGGGGGTGCGGGATCCGCAGCGGGCACCGCTCGGCGTTCCGATCAACCGCACGGCCAGCCAGGCGGGCGTGCGGGCACTGGCGACAGCACCGAACTACCGCCTGAGGATGATCGGGCCGAAACCGTTCGACCTGACGCTGGCCGAGCTGGAGGCGATGCAAGGAGTGCGCCGGTCCTATCCGATCAGCTGCGTCGAGGGCTGGAGTGCCGGTGCCCGGTGGGATGGCATCCAGCTGATGGACATCGTCAGGCGGATGGGTGGCACCGTGGACTCGCGAGTCGTGCTCAGCTCGCTGGAACCGGACGGACCCTTCAAGCGCTCGCTGATCTTCGGCCCCGAACTGCACGCCGCCCTGCTCGCCACCCATCTCAACGGCAGCCGGCTGACGATCGACCACGGCTACCCGGTTCGGCTGATCGCCCCCAACCGTGCCGGTGTGTTCAACACCAAATGGGTGAGCAGGATCGAGCTGGTCGGATGAGAACGGCCCGCTGGTTGCTGGCTGCTCTGGGGATCGCGATGCTGGGATACGGGATCTGGCGGATCTTCCAGTTCTCGGCCGCGACCCAGCCCAGGCACCTCGGCAGCTGGCTGATCGCAGCATTGATCCTGCATGACGGGATCTTCTCCTGGCTCGTGGTCGGCATCGGCTGGCTGCTGGGTCGGTTCGTGCCCGGACGGGCCCGCGCCTACCTCCAGGGAGCGCTGATCACCGCCGGCCTGGTGGCCCTGGTCGCGGCCCCGATGATCTACCGGCAGGGAAGGTCCCAGCCCGGACAGTCCCTGCTGGAGCGCGATTACCTCGCCAACCTTGCGATCATCGTTGCCTGCATCGCCGTCGTAACGGGGGTTGCCTACCTGATGAGGGTCAGGCGGGAGGACAGGGCAGCGAACGTCCGTCCGGCTACCGACCAGACATCAGTCAGGTAGAGACCGACCGGCTCGGCATCCCGGCGCAGCACGTCCAGGCCGATCTCCGCCCACTCGAAGGACGGCCCCACCGGGTTGCCCCTGACCACGAAGCGCACCGTGGACATGATCTCGAGTTTCGGATCAGGATCGGTTTCCACGATCAGCCGGCCGTCCGCGGCGAGCAGCCTGGCAATGCGCGCCAGCAACCGGCGCGGGTCCCCTCCGATACCGACATTGCCGTCCATCAGCAACACCGTCGGCCAGCGCCCCTCTCCAGGCACCTGGGCGAACACGTTGCGCAGCAGGGCCGGAACGCCCAGGCCGCGAGTGAGGGAGACCGCGGTCTCGGCGATGTCGACGCCCAGGCAGGCGACGCTGCGTTCCGACAAGGCACGAACCAGCCGGCCCGGGCCACATCCGACGTCCAGCACCGGGCCGACACAGCGCGAGAGCACCGTGTCGTCGGCCGGATCGGCGGGCGCGAGCCAGCGTGCGACGTTGAGCGTGACTTCCCGGCCGTCGTCGGCCACCATCGCCAGCTCGCCGGGAGCGCGCAGTGATCGCTCGTAGGGTTGCAGCGCCCCGTTCTTCACCTGCCGGCTCCCAAGTTGCGCATGGCTGCCGCGAAGGCGCCGTCCGGTGCCTGCTCGAGGATCGCGCAGGCCGCGTCGAAGGTGTCGAAGTCACTGAGTTCGTCGAGCAGCTGCACCCGCAGCCCTGAGGCGTGCAGCCGGGCCAGCTGGATCGAACCGGTGTCAGCGCTCGACATCGGCACGCCACTGATCGTGGTGCGGGCCGCGGCGGGATCGGCGAACCCGATAGCCCAGTACCCGCCGTCGGTTGCCAGTCCGAGACAGGCGTCATAGCGCGACGGGTCGAAGGCCGCCAGCTGCTCCGGGCGAAATTGTGGGGTATCCATGCCGACCAGCAGCGCTGAGCTGTCCTGGTTCACCGCGGCGAAGGCGGCGACCAACCGAACGTCGAGCCCACCCTCGGGTTGACAGCCGGCCTGCCAGCCGGCAGGCAGCCATTCGGCGATCTGGCCGGCGAAGGCCAGCAGGTGGGTGTCGGCGTCCACCATGGCTGCCGCCGCAAGGGTGTCGGTCAGCGCGGCAGCAGCGACGCCGGCCGCCTGGTCCGGCCGCAGCGGCGGCGTCAGGCGGGTCTTGGCCTGTCCCGGCAAGGGTTGCTTGGCCAGGACGATCACCGTGCCGAGCCGGCAGCGGAGGGCAGTCATCGCGACAGCACGGCAGAGATGTCGCGGACCGCGCCCAAGGTCCCGCGCAGGGTGCCGGTGACCTTCGAACGACCTTCGCGCGGCAGGTAGGCGACGTCGACCTGGGCGATCCGCCAGCCCGCGTCGGCGGCCCGCAGCACGGTCTCGACCGGATATCCGCCGCCCGGGTCGGTCAGGCCCAGCGCGAGGTAAGGCTCCCGCCGGGCAACCCGTACCGGTCCGATGTCGCAGAGCGCGGCACCCGTGCGCCGTCGTACCCGCCGAGCCAGTTCCCGGTTGGCCAGCCGGGCATGCAGCGGCCAGGATCGCAGCGTCGCCGGCCGGCGACGTCCTATCACCAGGTCCGCGTGGCCGCGACGGATCAGCTGCGCCATCGCCGTGATCACGGTGGGGTCGACCGTCGCGTCACAGTCGCAGAACGCCAGGAACTCGCCGGTTGCCGCCTGCGCTCCGGCCTGGCAGGCAGCGCCGTAACCACGTTGCCGGCAGTCGATCACGAGTGCCCCGTACGCGCGCGCGGCATCGGCGGAACCGTCCCTGCTGCCGTTGTCGACGACGATTGCCCGCGAGCCGT
>DASZEI010000452.1:0-1840 GCA_035940975.1 Jatrophihabitans sp.
ACCCGGACGTCGTGACCCAGCGTGCTGAGCTCGCGCGCCAACTGCCCGACATGCCGGCCCAGCCCGCCGACCACCAGCGGGGGGAACTCCCATGACACCATCAGTACCCGCACACGAGAGATGGTGCCTTACCCCGATGTCGCAGCCGAGGCCGCCGCAAGGCCGGCACCCACTCGCCGGCACCGAGTCCGGCACCGAGTCCGGCCCCGGGCCCGGCGACGGATCCGGCAGCCCGTCACCGCGCGATCGCAATGGCGCGAAGCTGGCCGCAGGCGCCGTCCTGCTGGTGCTGGCTCTGGTGCTGTTCGCCAGTTCCCGGGTGGTCGCGGCCGGCCAGCGGCACGCCTACGACCCGGCGGCCAGCCCGCCGCCGGCCTACCACCTCACCGCCGGCAAGACCTACCAGCTGTCCTCGGCGCGGTCGGTGGCCGAGCTGAAGAAAGCCGGCCTGCTGGCCGAACTGGCGTGCTCGTCCCTGTCCGAGACCGGCGAGCAGGTCCCGCTGACGCTGGTCTCGACGGCGGACGACGACCGCAACCTGCACGTCTTCGCCACCATGGTGCCCGCGGCAACCGGCGAGGTGCGCGTGAGCTGCACCGGCATCCCCGACGTCTTCATCGACGACGCGGACGACGCGGCTGGAGATCGCAGCGCCCTGCTGGTGCTGCTGTCGATCGCGGCCGGGCTGCTCGGCGTGATCGCTGCCTGCTCGGGTGGCTATGGTCGGGGCCGCGAAAGCCACCCCGCCGAGCACCATCTCGCCGGGCAGCATGGCACCGGCCGCTCCTGATCAGGGCAGTTCGATGGTCTCGGCGCGTTCCAGTTCGGCCAGTGCCCCGTCCAGGTAGCCGGCCAGCGGGTCGCCGGCCGCGCTCAGCAGGTCCGCGATTAGCAGCGCCGCGCCCAGGCTGAGCGCAGCCGGTCCGATGGGGCCGGGAGCCGGGTCCGGAGCTGACTCGGGATTGGACAGGCCCAGCGCGCCGGTCAACACCCGCACCAGGACACCCGGATCGGCCTGCGGGTACCAGGCTGCCGTCGACAGCAGGCAGCGCCGGAGCACGTCCTGGGCGTCGTCGCCGGAGAGTCCGTCCGGATGCAGCCGTTCGAGCAGCGAGCGGATCACCCAGGCCTGCACCACAGTCAGCCGTTGCGGGTCCTGGACGGCCAGCCGGTCGGCGGACTCGGCGAACCGGTCGGCGTCCTGGCTCGACGCGGCCTCGACGGACTCGCTGATCGCGCGGCGCAGCCCGGCCACCGTGGAAGTCGCGGACCGGCGCATGGAGTGGCGCTCCTCGAAGCTCGGGGATCGGGTCGAACCCGGGCCGGGTCGGACTCGGAGGCCGGGTCGACCGCGGGCTGGCGGATCGAGGGTAGCGCCGCCGCGGTGCTCAGCACGTCGCGGCACGGTGGTCGGATCAGGCGGTCCTAGGATCGGCGACGTGCTCAGCGATGCCGAGATCAGCCGGGTGCTGTGCGTGGCCGCGCATCCGGACGACATCGACTACGGTGCCGCCGGCACGGTCGCGGGCCTGACCGGCCGCGGCGTCCAGGTGGGTTACTGCGTGATCACCGACGGCCAGGCCGGCGAGGCCGCCGGCACGCCACGCGACCAGATCGCGGCGCTGCGCCAGCAGGAGCAGCGGCTGGCCGCGCAGCTGGTCGGGGTCAGCGAGCTCAGCTTCCTCGGCTATCCCGACGGCGCCCTGACGCCCGGCTTCGAGCTGCGCCGGGAGCTGGCCGGGCTGATCCGCCGGTTCCGTCCCGACGTGGTGATCACCCATTCGCCGCAGCGCAATCTCGACCAGCTCTACGCCTCGCATCCGGACCACCTGGCCGCCGG
>DASZEI010000453.1:0-14901 GCA_035940975.1 Jatrophihabitans sp.
GGGCTGGGCGCCGCCGGGCTGCTCGGTGAAGGATGAGACGCCGCTGGCCTGCGCGCCGCTGGTCATCCGGCTGCCTCGCTGTCCAGCTCGATGCCGGCCGCGCTGTCCTGGCTGGCGTCCAGGGCGAAGGTGTGCTCGGCCGAGAAGGCCAGGCCCACTCGGTCACCGGGCCGGTGAATGGCGGCGCTGCCCCGGTTCTGCTCGAACACCATCAGCTCCTGGCCCCACGGCGTGCGCACCAGGTACTGGGTGCTGACCCCCATGAAGCTGGCGTCGGTGACCACGGCGCCGGGGATGCGGTTCACGCCGGCGGCCGGCGGTGCCGAGTCGTCCTGCACGCTGATCTTCTCGGGCCGGACGCCCACCCACACTTCGTCCATGCCGGCGGGCAGCCGGCCGGTCGGCACCAGCACCGCCCCGGTGGGCAGCGCGACCGTCGCGGCGTCGGCCTGCCGCTGCCGGACGGTGGCGCGGATCAGGTTGGACTGGCCCAGGAAGTTGGCCGCGAACGTGGTGGCCGGGTTCTCGTAGAGCTCGGCAGGCGAGCCGAGCTGTTCGAGCCGGCCGGCGTTCATCACCGCGATGGTGTCGGCCATCGTCATGGCCTCCTCCTGGTCGTGGGTGACGTGCACGAAGGTCAGCCCGACCTCGGTCTGGATGCGTTTGAGTTCGACCTGCATCTGGCGGCGCAGTTTCAGGTCCAGGGCCCCGAGCGGCTCGTCGAGCAGCAGCACCGCCGGCCTGTTGACGATGGCGCGGGCCAGCGCGACCCGCTGCTGCTGGCCGCCGGACAGCTGCCCGGGCTTGCGGGTGGCCAGCGCCTGCAGCTCGGTCAGCTCCAGCACCTCGGCGACCTGCTTGTCCACCTGCTCCGAGCGCCGCCGCTTCAGCCCGAACGCGACGTTCTCCCAGACGCTCAGGTGCGGGAACAGCGCATAGCTCTGGAAGACCGTGTTCACCGGCCGCCGGTAGGGCTTGACGTAGGTGATGTCCTGGCCGCCGATCCGGATCTCGCCGACGGTGGGCTGCTCCAGCCCGGCGACCATCCGCAGGGTGGTGGTCTTGCCGCAGCCGGACGGCCCCAACAGCGCGAAGAACGAGCCCTGCTCGATGCTCAGGTCCAGCCCGTCCACGGCGGTGAACGGGCCGAACCGCTTGGTGAGCGAGGTCAGCACGAGATCGCCGGACTCGCCGGTCAGTGCCGAGGCTGCCATCGTCGGGGCACCTTCCCGCTGCGCCCGCAACCGCTCAGCCACCCGTTGTCAGGCCCTGGAACGCCTTGTTGTACTTGGTTTCCTCCTCCTCGGTCAGGCCACGGAAGACGTGCGCCCGGCCGAGCACCTCCTCGGACGGGAAGATCAGCGGGTTCTTCGCCACATCCGGATCGTCGGCCACCAGGATCTCCTCGGCGCCCTTGACCACCGAGATGTAGTTGACGTAGTCCACGACCTGCGCCATCACCTTCGGGTCGTAGAAGTAGTTGATCAGCAGCTCGGCGTTCTTCTTGTGCTTGGCCTTGTTCGGGATCACGAAGTTGTCCGACCAGATCATGTGGCCGGTCGAGGGCAGCGTGTAGCCCAGCGCCGGGTTGTCGGCCTGCAGCTGCACCACGTCACCGGTCCAGGCCAGGCAGGCGGCGATGTCGCCGGAGGCCAGGCCCTTGCCGTACTCGTTGCCGGTGAAGCCCTTGAGCTGGCCGCTGTTCTTGGCGTCGGTGAGCTGCGCGATGGCCGCGTCGAAGTCGGCGTCGGTGAACTTCGCCGGATCCTTGCCCATCGCCAGCAGGGTCATGCCGACGGTGTCGCGCATCTCGGTGAGCAGGGTGACCTTGCCCTTGAGCGCCTTGTCGGTGAACAGCTGCTCGAGGGTCTCGATCTTCTTGCCGCCGGTGGCCTTGGGGTTGTAGCCGATGCCGGTGAAGCCGGACTGCCAGGGCAGCGAGAACTGCCGGCCGGGGTCGAACTCGACGTTGGACAGGGTGTCCTGGACGTTCTTGGCGTTGGGGATGTTGGCCTTGTCCAGCTTCTGCACCCAGTTCAGCCGGATCAGCTTGGCGACCATCCAGTCGGTGGAGCACCAGACGTCCCGGCCGGTGTCGGCGTTGGCCCTCAGCTGCGGTTGCACCTTGGCGAAGAACTCGTCGTTGTCGTTGTAGTCCTCGGTGTAGGTGACCTTGATGCCGGTCTGCTTGGTGAAGGCGTCCAGCGTCGGGTGGGCCTGGGTCTTGTCGTCGACGTCGATGTACTCCGGCCAGTTGGACCAGCTGAGCACCTTCTCGGTGTCCGAGCGGTCCTGCGCGGCCTGCGAGGACGGGTTGGCCTTGGTCGCGGTGCCTTTGGTGCCGCAGGCGGCCAGCAGGCTGGCGAGCCCGGTCGCCCCGATTCCGGCGAGCATGCCGCGGCGGCTGAGCAGTCCCCGGGTCAGGGCGGGGTCGAAGTGCGGCTCCCGTTCGGAAGGGCGGTCGGTCATCGGATGTCTCCCTCGTCGGATCGGCGCGACGCAACGCTGGCGCCACCGGATCTAGGCCATGCTAGCCAGGGATGGTTGCATCTTCGGCGCTGCCGTGACAAACAATTCCGTGACGATTCGCCGGACCCGCAACGAAATCCATAGACGTTTCCGTCAGGCGGGCAGAATCCCACGC
This sequence comes from Jatrophihabitans sp., assembly GCA_035940975.1. Taxonomy (GTDB): domain Bacteria; phylum Actinomycetota; class Actinomycetes; order Mycobacteriales; family Jatrophihabitantaceae; genus Jatrophihabitans_A. Next base: position 2,645 of record DASZEI010000453.1, read on the forward strand.
GGCAAGCCCGTACCGGGCCAATCGTGGCGCCGGCGGCGGCTCCGCCAAGTGGCCCGGCCCCTCATCGGTTGAATACCGTATTCGGATGATTTAGCGGCTGTGCGAGCCGATCTGCTTCGGATTCACTTGCTTTAGGCGGTCCGGTGCTGCATTATTCGTTCCATGTCAGTGTCACGGCGTCGAACCGGGCGCCCGCAGCTGGACGACATCTCCAAGGCCATCGTCGAGCAGTTGCAGCAGGACGGTCGGCGGCCCTACGCCAGCATCGGCAAGGCGGTGGGGCTGTCGGAGGCGGCGGTCCGGCAGCGCGTCCAGAAGCTGGTCGAGTCCGGCACCGTGCAGATCGTGGCGGTGGCCGATCCGCAGCTGATCGGCTTCGCCCGGCAGCTGATGATCGGAATCAACATCGAGGGAGATCTGGAGAGCGCGGCGGCGGCGCTCGCCGAGATTCCCGAACTGGTGTACGTGGTGCTGACCGCGGGCTCGTTCGACATTCTCGCCGAGGCGGTGGTGGTCGACGACGACCATCTGCTGGAGCTGATCAACGAGCGGATCCGCAAACTCGCCGGCGTCCGCCGCACCGAAACATTCATGTACCTGAAACTCACGAAACAGACCTACAACTGGGGTATCGCATGACAGCCAGCAGCTTTGAACCCGGCACCAGCTACGACAGCCAGCAGGCCGAGCGGCTCTCCGCCGCGGCCCGTGACCATCTCTGGATGCACTTCACCAGGCTCTCCTCCTATGCCGACGCCCCGGTGCCGGTGATCGAGCGGGGCGAGGGTGCCTACATCTACGACATCCAGGGCCGCCGCTACCTGGACGGGCTGTCGGGCCTGTTCACCGTGCAGGTCGGGCACGGCCGGCGCGAGCTGGCCGAGGCGGCCGGCCGGCAGGCCGCCGAACTCGCCTACTTCCCGATCTGGTCCTACGCCCACCCCAAGGCCATCCAGCTCGCCGAGCGGCTGGCCTCCCACACCCCGGGCGAGCTGAACCGGGTGTTCTTCACCACCGGTGGCGGCGAGGCGGTCGAGACGGCCTGGAAGCTGGCCAAGCAGTACTTCAAGCTCACCGGAAAGCCCGAGAAGCACAAGGTGATCTCGCGCTACGTCGCCTACCACGGCACTCCGCAGGGCGCCCTGTCGATCACCGGCATCCCCAGCGCCAAGACGATGTTCGAACCGCTGGTGCCGGGCGCGCACAAGGTGCCCAACACCAACTTCTACCGGGCGCCGGTCTACGGCGACGACCTGAAGATGTTCGGCCAGTGGGCCGCCGACCAGATCGAGACCGCCATCGAGATGGAGGGTCCGGAGTCGGTCGCGGCGGTGTTCCTGGAGCCGGTGCAGAACTCCGGCGGCTGCTTCCCGCCGCCGCCTGGCTACTTCCAGCGGGTCCGCGAGATCTGCGACAAGTACGACGTGCTGCTGGTCTCGGACGAGACGATCTGCGCCTTCGGCCGGCTGGGCCCGATGTTCGCCAGCGAGAAGTTCGACTACGTCCCGGACATGATCACCTGCGCCAAGGGGATGACCTCGGGCTACTCCCCGATCGGCGCCTGCATCGTCTCCGACCGGCTGGTCGAACCGTTCCTGCGGGGCACCACCTACTTCCCGCACGGCTACACCTTCGGCGGTCACCCGGTGTCCGCGGCGGTCGCGATGGCCAACCTCGACGTCTTCGAGGCCGAGGGCCTCAACCAGCGGGTGCTGGACAACGAGAACGCCTTCCGTACGACGCTGGAGAAGCTCTCGGACCTGCCGATCGTGGGCGACGTGCGTGGCGACGGGTACTTCTACGGCATCGAGTTGGTGAAGGACAAGGCGACCAAGGAGACCTTCAACGACGACGAGTCCGAGCGGCTGCTGCGCGGATTCCTGTCCAAGGCACTGTTCGAGGCCGGGCTGTACTGCCGGGCCGATGACCGGGGAGATCCGGTCATCCAGCTGGCGCCGCCGCTGATCTGCGGCCAGGCCGAGTTCGACGAGATGGAGCAGATCCTGCGCGCGGTGCTCACCGAGGGCATGACGCACATCTAGCCCATCCGGCTGGACACACGGAACGGCAGGTAGCCGGGGCTACCTGCCGTTCCGGTTTACTCAGACGTCGCGGTCACACTTGGTGGAAACGGCGAGCTTGGCCGGCTCGGCGTAGGGGTTGGGCTGAGTACCCGCACTTGTGTCGCGCCCCCAAGTGGAGAGATCGGTGTACACGGTATTCGTGATACTCGTGCCGTGGTTGTAGGCGAGGTGGTTGCCACTACCGTGCGTCGATGTGGTGTGGATAGCTATGACGGACCAGTACCCGTAGGGGGTCCAGTACATCACCGGGGAGCCGCTGTTTCGGATGCAAGTGTCGTTGTCGTAGAAGGTCTGATAGGTCTCGGTGGCTCGAACATGACCATCGCTGCACCACTGGGTGTCGAGCGCCTTGTCCCTCGGGTAGCCGCAGACCCTGGTGAAGTCTCCGACAGCGGGTGGGTACATCCCGTAATCCAGGAAGCCGGTTGTGTCGCCGATGGGGCAGTCGAGCCTGAACGCGCCGTAGTCGAAGCGCTCGTCCTGGCCTGCGGTCCAGCTGGTTGGCGCGTAGGACTTCACAACCCCGCATGATTTGTACGGTGCGTTCGTGGTCGAGCCGTTGATGCCGGGCCAGACCCTGATTCCCTTAGTATCGAACCAGCCGCCCGTGACCAACCTCGTGTCGTAGACGCAGTGTCCTGCGGTAGCGACCATGTTGTTTGCGTACAGCCAGCCGGTGCACCGGCCCATCGGCGTCCCGTCGAGGGCAGTGCCTGGGATGGTGATCTCCACGATGGCCCTGTACGGGAATCCTGTGGTGTCGACGTGGATCCTGTTGTTTTGGATGATGGTGGAGTCGGCCGGAGCGACGAATACCAACGTCATCAGCATGGCAAACAGCGCGCCGATCAGCGCCGATAAGAACCGCCGTCTGCTCGAGGAATGGGTGAATCTCATAACGCTTGCCTCCCTCTTGGTGACCGTCGCCCCTGCGACGATCCAGTCACTTCTATGACTATCGATGACATCCTTACCATATGCCTGATCAGAGCAGATCGCACAACCCCGAAGCCTTCGAGGCAATGCCGATCCCACCATCCCATCCTCGAATCACTCGGTATTGCAAGGGGATTCTCTGAGGCAGCGCTCGAATGTCGGCTGAGGAGGCGTTTAACCTTGTTTTGACTCTACAAACGGCGTTTAACCTTGTTTTGACTGCACGAACGGCCTGGGCTTGTCAGCCCGCGAGCGCCGGTCGTCCGCGCTTGGTTGAGATCTGCACGCTAGTAGCCGGCGCCGGAGCGGATGTGTTCGAAGATCAGGTTGGTCTCGGTGAGGGCGACGTCGGGGTTGCCGCTGAGGTTGACGACCACGAAGTTGCGCAGGTTCTCGGTGTCGCGGGCCGCGACGTGCAGCAGGAAGTCATCGGCGCCGGCCAGGAAGAACACGTTGAGCACCTCCGGCAGTTGCGACACGGTCGCGGCGAACTCGGCGATGTGGCTGCGGGCGTGCGACTGCATCCGGACGGCGATCATCGCCTGGATGGCGCGGCCCACCGAAGCGGGATCGATGTCGGCGTGAAAGCCGCGGATCACACCCCGCTCGCGCAGTGCGCGCACCCGACCCAGGCAGGTCGAAGGCGCCACCCCGACCAGCTCGGCGAGGGCGTTGTTCGGTATCCGGGCGTCAGCGGTGAGCGCCCGCAGGATCGCCCGGTCGACCGCGTCGAGCCCGGCTGCCGGCTCCGCGTCCGCGGCGGGCCGCCGGGGACGGCCGGGCAGCTGCACGCTGTTCGGCGAAATACCTGGTGTCTCGCCTCGATCCGAACTTCCAGTGCTCACATAGGCACTGTGACAGAATTTGCTTCAGCGCACTAGTAATCCAGCGTGCACTCCTTCATCGTTGAGGGTTAGGGTCGAGGCAGCCTGCACCGGCCCGCTGTCCGGTCGGACGTCTCATCAGCTGTGCCCCGTCGATGGAAGAGGAAACGCATGAAGGTCGGCATCCCCCGCGAGGTGAAGAACCATGAGTACCGGGTGGCGATCACCCCGTCGGGCGTCAACGAGCTGGTCCGCAACGGCCACCAGGTCTACGTCGAGACCGAGGCCGGCGTCGGGTCCTCGATCCGGGACCAGCACTACGTCGCGGCCGGCGCCGAAATCCTGCCGAACGCCGATGACGTCTGGGCTGCCGGTGACCTGATCCTCAAGGTCAAGGAGCCGATCGCCGAGGAGTACGGTCGGATGCGCGAGGACCAGGTGCTGTTCACCTACCTGCACCTGGCCGCCGGGCGCGACTGCACCGACGCGCTGCTCAAGGCCGGCACCACCTCGATCGCCTACGAGACCGTCCAGCTGACCGACGGCTCGCTGCCGCTGCTGGCCCCGATGTCCGAGGTGGCCGGACGGCTGGCTCCGCAGGTCGGCTCGTACCACCTGATGCGTCACGGCGGTGGTGGCGGTGTGCTGATGGGCGGCGTCCCCGGCACCTACGCGGCCAAGGTCGTGGTGATCGGCGCCGGCGTCTCAGGCCAGAACGCCGCCGCGATCGCGCTCGGCATGCAGGCCGAGGTGCTGCTGCTGGACCGCAACGTCTCCCGGCTGCGCCAGATGGACGCCATCTACCAGGGGCATTGCCAGACCATCGCCTCCAACGCCTACGAGGTCGAGAAGGCGGTGCTGGACGCCGACCTGGTGATCGGCGCGGTGCTGATCCCGGGCGCCAAGGCCCCGATGCTGATCAGCAACGAGCTGGTGTCGCGGATGAAGCCCGGCTCGGTGCTGGTCGACATCTCGATCGACCAGGGCGGTTGCTTCGAGGACTCCCGGCCGACCACCCACGCCGAGCCGACCTACCTGGTGCACGACTCGGTCTTCTACTGCGTGGCCAACATGCCCGGCGCCGTGCCGCACACCTCGACCTACGCCCTCACCAACGTCACGCTGCCCTACGCCGTGGAGCTGGCCAACCGCGGCTGGCAGGCGGCCCTGCGCTCGGACCCGGCCCTGGCACTCGGGCTCAGCACCCACGCCGGCGAGCTCACCAACGCCCAGGTCGGCGAGGCGCTGGGCTATGACAGCCGCGCCATCGACGAGGTGCTCGCATAACCGCAACCACCGGGTACCGCAACCTGTCGTACTGGCATGCCAGCGCCGGCGACGAGCTGACGCCGCGACCGTCGCTGGCAACGGCCGGGCCGGCCGAGCGCTCGGTCGACGTCGCGATCGTGGGCGCCGGCTACACCGGGCTGTGGACCGCGTACTACCTCAAGCGGGCCGACCCGGCGCTGCGGATCGCCATCGTGGAGGCCGAGGTGGCCGGGTTCGGCGCGTCCGGGCGCAACGGTGGCTGGTGCTCGGCGCTCTACCCGGTGTCGCTGCCCCGGCTGGCCCGCGAGCACGGCCGCGACGGCGCCGTCCGGCAGTACCGCGCCATGCAGGCCACCGTCGCCGAGGTGGGAAGGGTCATCGAGGCCGACGGCCTGGCCGCGGACTGGGCGGCCGGCGGGACCGTCACGCTGGCCCGCAGCCAACCGCAGCTGCGCCGGGCCGTCGAGGAGGTCGAGCAGGCCCGGGCGTTCGGCTTCGGCCCCGAGGACCTCGAGTTGCTCGACGCCGCGGCCGCCTCCCGGCGGCTGGCCGCCAGCTCTGTGCTCGGCGGCGTCTACACCCCGCACTGCGCGGCGATCCACCCGGCGAAGCTGGCCCGCTCGCTGGCCCGCCGGGTGGAGGAGCTGGGCGTGGCCCTCTACGAGCAGAGCGCGGCGCAGAGCATCGACCCGGGCCGGGTGCGCACCGAGCACGGCGACCTGCGCGCCGAACTGGTGGTCCGGGCGACCGAGGGGTTCAGCGTCCGATTGCCGGGGTACCGGCGTAGCGTCGCGCCGGTGTACTCGCTGATGATCGCCACCGAGCCGTTGCCGCCACAGCGCTGGCAGCAGCTCGGGCTCGCTGCCCGGGAGACTTTCACCGACTTCCGGCACCTGATCATCTACGGCCAGCGCAGCGCCGATGACCGGCTGCTGTTCGGCGGCCGGGGCGCTCCCTACCACTTCGGCTCCCGGATCTCGCCGGGCTATGACCGGGTGCCGGCGGTGTTCGCGGCACTGCGGTCAGCGCTGGGTGGGCTGCTGCCAGCTGCCGCGGACGTGCCGATCAGCCACAGCTGGGGCGGGCCGCTGGGGATCAGCCGGGACTGGCATCCCTCGGTGGGGCTGGACCGCTCGACCGGCCTGGGCTGGGCCGGCGGCTATGCCGGGGACGGGGTGGCGGCGGCCAACCTGGCCGGCCGGACGCTGGCCGACCTGGCGCTGGGCCGCGACACCGACCTGACCAGCCTGCCCTGGGTCGGTCATCGGTCGCCGGCCTGGGAGGTGGAGCCGTTGCGGTGGCTGGGCGCCAACGCCGGGCTGCGGGCGATGAGCTGGGCCGACCGGGCCGAGGACCGCTACGGCCGCCCGTCCCGGCTGGCCGGCGTCGTGAACCGGGTGCTCGGGCGATGAGCGGATCTCATCACGCGATGAGCCAGGGCAACCGATGAGCGAAGAGCGTCCGACCGGCAGCCGTCCCGAGCGGGTGCGTCCGAGCCGGATGGCGGAGCGGGTCGGCACCGATCAAGCGGCGCTGCGCCAACTGCTGGCCGACGTCCCGGTGGGGCACGTCGGCTTCGTCACCGAGGACGGCCAGCCGTTCGTGCTGCCGATCGCGATCAGCCCGGACGGCGACGACGTGCTCCTGCACGGCTCGACCGGTTCGCGCTGGCTGCGGCTGCTGGCGACCGGCATCCCGGTGTCCCTGGCGGTGACCGCGCTGGACGGCCTGTTGGTGGCCCGGACCGCCTTCGAGTCCTCGATGCACTACCGCAGTGCGGTGCTGTTCGGCCGCTGCACCGCCTTAGACGGCGAGGAGAAGCTGGCCGCGCTGGACACCCTGACCGACAGGCTGATCCCCGGCCGGGTCGCCGAGGTGCGCCGGCCGAGCGCCAAGGAGCTGGCCGCCACCCTGGCGCTGCGGCTGACCGTGGAGGACTGGACCATCAAGGTGTCGGCCGGCCAGCCCGACGACCTGCCCGAGGACGTGGCGGGTCCGGCGTGGGCCGGCGTGCTGCCGCTGGTCAGCCGCTACACCGAGGCACGGGACGCCCCGGACCTGCGTCCGGGCATCGAGGTGCCGCCCTCGGTCCGCCGGCTGCTGCGGGGCGATCGCTAGAGCCTGGCGCCGCGCCGAACGCAAAGGGGGTCCCGGAATCCCCGGGAGCCGCCGCTGGCGAGCAGTTCACCGAGCCACGGTTACGAAAACTGGCTGTAGTCGTGTTCGGTGACGCTGTGGTTATCGGAGTACAGGGTGCCGTTGATCGTGTACTCGGCCGTGATGGTCGTCGTGAGTGATACCCATTCGATCTTGCCCGATTCGTTGTCAGCGGTGACGATGATCCCGCTGACACGAGCAACGATCCTGTCTATGTCGTCGTTGCAGACCCTGGTCCTGGCGATGGTCAGGGTCCCGGTCTCGGTGGTGGTGCTGTACTCGAAGCTCACCCCTGGGTCGCCCTTGGAATACGAGCCACCGAGTCCCCAGGACTGACCGGTCTGGATCCCGGTCATGCGCGCTTGGATGGTCTGCCGCACGCAGAACTTGGAGTAGTTCCCCCATTTATCGACCCTGCTCTCGAACGGGTAGGAATCGCTCGTGTACCCGATGATGGCCTTACGGTTCTCGTCATCGTTGAAGGGGTCGTTCTCGGTGCAGAAGCGAACCCTTCCCGAGTGATAGATCCACGCACTGCGGTTGCCCTCGCCCTCCCATAGATGCGACCTCGTGAGGTAGCCGTCGGACTCCTTGTACCAGCCGTCCCCGCAACCATCCGCCGCGTAGGCGGCCGGCGCAGGTACCAGGAGCGTCGCCAACACCATTGCGGCGGCGGCAGCAACTCGCATTGTCTTTCGAAGCATGATTCCTCCCCCATGAACCCTGTCGGCGTCTACAGAGTGGCCGCGGAGCGTAGCAGTAGCGGAGCCGCTGTCGACCGGTTTCTGATCATCTCGCCACCGCCCGATGGGAGGAACTTCCGCGTACACCAGGCAATGAGGCCACTCCCCCACTGCCCCGCCCGGACGGCGAGGGGATGTCACGTACTCGCGGACGGTGCGGCTAACCCGTCAGCGACAGCAAGGCCCGCACCGAAGCGAGCCGGACGGACACCGTCGAGCTCTGCCACCGCGACGCCGTCGACGACCTCGGCAGCGATGAAGCGTGCCGCGACCGGCGCCAAGGTCACGCCGGAGTGCATCACCGCCAGGTAGACCCCGCTGAGGCCGGGTAGCGCTCCGATGACGGGCAGCCCGTCGGCGGGCATCGGCCGGACCGCCAGCCGCACGCTGACCAGGCCGATGTCGGATGCGCCCGCGAAGGTGGCGGTGAGGCGACTGAGCATCTCGTGCGCGGTGCGGCCCAGGTCGTCCTGGTCGAGCTCGTCGTGGTAAGCGGCGGCGACCAGCAGTTGACCGTCCGCGGCTTGCCGGACCTCGAGGTGCGGGTTGGCCACCAGCGTGCGTACCAGTCCCGGTGCGGCGGTGAAGCGCAGCAGCAGAGCCGGGGACGGCGCGATGGGCAGATTGACACCCAGCGGCGCGCACAGCATCGGCGCGTCGACCCCGGCGGTCACCACCACGGTGTCGGCGGCCACGAAGCCGTCGGAGGTCTGGGCGCCGCGGACCCGGCCGTCCTGCGCGCACAACGCGGTGACGGCGGATCCGACCATCAGCCGGGCACCGTGGGCCCGCGCCGCCCGAACCAGCGCGCCGGTCACCGCGACCGGATCGACGGCGCCGTCGCTGTCCCGGTAGAGCGAGCGGGCCGGCGGAACAGTCAGGTTCGGCTCCAACCGGCCTGCCTGGGCCGCGTCGAGCAGGTGCTCGTCAGGACCGACATCGCGGTCCTCCGTCAGTTCCTGATCAGTCCAGGACAGCGACCCGGTCCACCGCACCCGCACCTCCGGCAGCTGCCTCTCCAAACGCCGGTAGGCCTGCAACGCCCCGCTGCGAAGGGGCCAACTGCCATCCGGCACGTCGGTGCCGGCTGGGCCGCCGATCCAGGCGAAGGAGTCCCCGGTGGCGCCCGAGGCCGGCAGCGACTTGTCCACCAGCGTCACCGCGGCTCCGGCCCGCGCCAGCTCGTAGGCCACCGCGGCACCGACGATCCCGGCCCCCACCACCACCACCACATCCGCCACCGAGCGCCCCTTCCAGGTCAGGCCGCGCCAGCTGCCCACCTGCTACCGGGCGTGGCCCATCATCGAGGGATCCAGGTGCTGCCGGCGTCCGGCGACGAGACGTTCCTCAGGCCGAGGACCGGGTCCGGCGCTCCAGGGCCAGCTCGAACGGTTCACCGAGCGCCCAGATCGCCTCGAAGGCACACTGCAGGCTGCTGGTCAGCGCGACGTGCTCGACCAGGATGTTGGTGGAGGTCAGCGCGCCCGCGATCGGGTCGGTCAGCGAGAACAGCGCCCGGTGGCCGTCGGCCAGGCACAGCTTCATCGGCACTTCCTCCGCGACCCGGGCTCCCTCGCCTGCCTTGATGAATTCCAGGGTCTCGGCGACCACCTCGGGGTTGTCGAGGATGCTCGGCTCGTAGATGCAGCGGACATCGCCGCCGTTGTCCACGATCCGGCGGGTCGCCTCCAGGCCCAGCGGGTTGTTCGGCATCGCGTACGGGGACTTCGTGAACGTCAGCAGCGACTTTTCGGCCTCCCGTTGCAGGTCGCGGAACCTGGCGCCGACCATGCCCGGGTCGCGCAGGACCTCCACGTAGTCCAGCGGCGCGGTTTCCTGCCGGCCCGCCGCCCAGGTGTCGCGCAGCCGGACGGCCAGGTCGATCGAGTGCGACTCCAGGCCGGCCAGTTCCTGGCGCTGCACGGCCAGCAGCCGCTCGACAGCCGCCTCCGGATCGGTTGCCGCGTACCTGGTCACCGGTCCCGGCCAGTCCCGGGCCAGCCCTCGCGAGACCAGGCTGTTGAGCACGTCGTAGATGCGTTGCCGAGGGATGCCGGCCTCGTTTGCCAGTTCGGATGCGGCATAACTCTCCCGCTGGATCAGGGTGAGGTACGCCTTTGCCTCGTAGCGCGTCATGCCCAGTTGCACGAGACCGTGCACATGCATGTTCGGATCTCCCATTCTGGCACCGTACCTATCCGCGCGGCCGGATGCCCGCGTTTGCGGCGCATTCCCTGAAGCGTGATGTGACTCTGATGTGAACGGACCGTTAAGCCAAGGCGGCTAATTGCCCGCATGCGCCGTCGATCTCCTGGCCGCGGGTGTCGCGGACCGTCACCGGCACGCCGTGGTCGCTCAACCGGGCCACGAACTCCTCCTCGACCGGCTTGGGTGAGGCGTCCCAGGTCGAGCCCGGAGTCGGGTTGAGCGGGATCAGGTTCACGTGCGCCAACCGGCCCGACAGCAGGGTGCCGAGCAGGTCGGCGCGCCACGGCTGGTCGTTGATGTCGCGGATCATCGCGTACTCGATCGAGTACCGGCGCCCGGTGCGCGCGGCGTAGCCGTCGGCTGCCTCGAGCACCTCGCGGACCTTCCAGCGGGTGTTCACCGGCACTAGGGTGTCGCGCAGCTCGTCGTCGGGGGCGTGCAGCGACACCGCCAGGGTGACGTTGAGTCCCTCATCGGCGAGCTTGCCGATGGCCGGCACCAGCCCGACCGTGGAGACGGTGACCGCACGCTGGGACAGGCCCAGGCCCGCCGGCGCCGGGTCGATCAGCCGGTGCAGGGCCGCCGCGACCCGCTTGTAGTTGGCCAGCGGCTCGCCCATGCCCATGAACACCACGTTCGACAGCCGTACCGGCCCGCCCGGCAACTCGCCGGCGGCCGCCACCCGGGCCGCCGCGACCGCCTGCTCGACGATCTCGGCGGTGGACAGGTTGCGGCTGAGGCCACCCTGGCCGGTGGCGCAGAACGGGCAGGCCATCCCGCAGCCGGCCTGGCTGGAGATGCAGACGGTCAGCCGGTCCCGGTAGCGCATCAGCACGCTCTCGACCAGGGTGCCGTCGTGCAGCCGCCACAGCGTCTTGCGGGTGGTGCCCCGGTCGGTCTCGACGTGGCGGACCTCGGTCAGCAACGGCGGCAGCAGCGCCGCGCCGAGCCGGTCCCGGACGCCGGCCGGCAGGTCGGTCATGGTGGCCGGGTCGTCGGCCAGCCGGTGAAAGTAGTGCCGGGAGAGCTGGTCGGCGCGAAACGGCTTCTCGCCCAGTTCGGCCACCGCGGCCCGGCGCTCGGCCGGCGAGAGGTCGGCGAGGTGCCGCGGCGGCGGGGCCTTGCGCGGGGCGTCGAAGATCAACGGGAGCGTGGTCATCAGGTGTTCCATTCTCCCATGGACCGCCACGACCGCTCGCCATGATCGACTACGGGTGGGCTCAGCCGGGCAGGAACGCGGCCATCAGCAGGTACGCCACCGGTGCGCACAGCAGCAGCGAGTCCAACCGGTCCATCACGCCGCCGTGACCGGGCAGCAGCTTGCCCATGTCCTTGAGTCCGAGATCGCGCTTGATCATCGACTCACCCAGGTCTCCGAGGGTGGCGGTGACCACGATCGCCGCGCCGAACAGCGCCCCCTGCCACCACTGCTGGTGGAAGCAGAACACCATCATCAGCACGCCCTCGGCCGCGCCGGCCAACAGCGAGCCGGCGAAGCCCTCCCAGGACTTCTTCGGCGACACGGTCGGTGCCATCGGGTGCTTGCCGATCAGCACGCCGACCGCGTAGCCACCGGTGTCCGAGCACACCACCGTGAGGATGAACAGCACGATCCGGGCGGCGCCGTCGTCGGGGCGGGTCATCAGGGCGGCGAAGCCGGCCAGGAACGGGATGTAGAGCGCAACCAGGTTGCCGGCCGCCACGTCACGGAGGTAGCCGGTGGCGCCGTCGGCCAGCCGCCAGACCGTCAGCCCCAGCACGGTCAGCAGCAACGCACCGACCAGGCCGTCCGGCCCGCGGAACCAGGCAGCCGCCTCCATCGCCAGTACGCCGGCCAGCAGCGGCACCAGCGGCGGTCGAGCCCCCACCGTGCCGATCGCGGTCACCATCTCATACACCCCGATGGCCACCGCGACGCTGAGCAGGACGACGAAGCTGGGACGGTAGACGGTCAGCGTGCCGATGACCAGCAGCGCCAAGCCCACCCCGACGCCGATCGCGGCCGGCAGGTTGCGCCCGGCCCGGGACTTGCGCGG
>DASZEI010000454.1:0-7983 GCA_035940975.1 Jatrophihabitans sp.
CGGCGGCAAGTACGTGCTGTTCTACACAGAGCACGACCAGAAATCCGGCAGGCAGTGCATCGGCCGGGCCCAGTCCGACCAGCCCGGCGGCCCGTTCGTCGACGACCGGCCCGCTCCGCTGATCTGCCAGGCCGCGTTGGGGGGCTCGATCGACCCCAACCCGATCCGGGCCGCCGACGGCAGCCTGTACCTGTACTGGAAGAACGACGGCAACTGTTGCGGCAAGCCGGTGCAGCTCTGGGTCCAGCGGTTGAGCCCCGACGCCGGCAGCCTGCGGGGGTCGCCGGTCGCGCTGCTGACCAATACTCGGAGCTGGCAGGGCAACCTCATCGAGGCGCCGGAGATGGTGAGCCACGGTGGCCGGTATTTCTTGTTCTACTCGGCCAACGACTACGGCTCGGACAGGTACGCCGTAGGTTATGCCAGCTGCCAGGGCCCGACCGGTCCGTGCACCGACTCCTCGGACAAGCCGCTGCTGAGCTCGGACGCGGCGGCCGCCGGCCCCGGGCACTGCTTCGTGCTGGACCTGGCCGACGGCTCGAGCGTGATGTTCTTCCACGCCTGGCAGCCCGATGCCATCGGCTCATCCATTCCCGGCCGCCAGCTCTGGCTGGAGCCACTGCGCTGGCAGGACGGCCGGCCCACTGTCGAGCCGCCCAGCTAGCCGGCTCAGCGGTGTGCTGACCGGCCGGCACGGGCAGCTGCCGCCGGCCCTGTGCGGCCGTCACAGACCGCTGTCGGCGCGGTAAGGGCCCCCGGCACAGACAGCTGCCGCCGGCCCTGTGCGGGCCGGCGGCAGCTGGGTCAGTGGTGGAACAGGTGTCAGCAGGTCACGCTCAGGCGCGGGCCGAGCGTTGCCGATCCCTCCTTGGAGTAGTACGCCGCCGCGTCGCCGCTGGTACTGCCGACCCGGATCGAGAAGGGTGCGCTGACATCCACCTTTCCGGTCAGATCGACCGTGATCGTCTGGCCGAGCGCCACCGCACCCTGGCTGAAGAACGCGGCACCCAGCCGCTGCGGTGCGGTGTTCCAGGTCACGGCAGTCTGGCTCCACGAGGTCGAATCGGTGAGGTAGAAGTCGCCACCCTTGACGGATTCGTTGTTGCTGCTGTTACCCACGGTCATGGTCAGCAGCACCTTCGTCACGGTGGTGCAGTCGGCCGGCAGGGTCGGCTGGAACCGCATCAGCGCGTCGTTGACCGGGCTGCCGTCGGCGCTGAGCCGGGTCGCGGTGGCAGTGGGTTGCGCGTCCGGGACGGTCTGGTCGATCGTCACGTCGTCGCTGGCGAAACTGGTGGCCGTTGCGCCGCCGGTGCTGGCGGGCGGCGTGGTCACCGTTGCGGCGTTACTCGCCGTCGAGTTGTTGCCGGCCGCGTCCTTGGCCTTGACCGTGTAGGTGTAGGTCTGCTCGGCGGCCACCGTGTTGTCGACGTAGCTGGTGACGTTGCCGGCCACGCTGGCCAGCGGCGTGGTGGCCGAGCCGCGGTAGATGTCGTAGCCGGTCACCCCCACGTTGTCGGTGCTGGCGGCCCAGCCCAGCTGCACCGAGGTGGGCCCGGTCGCGGTGGCGGTCAGGTTGGCCGGAGCGGTCGGCGGCGTGGTGTCGGTCCCGCCGCTGACCGTGGCCGGGGCGCTGTCCCCGGACTGGTTACGGACCAGGTCGTGCGCCCGGATGGTGTAGCTGGCCCCGGCGACCGGCGTCGCGTCGAGGTAGGACGTCACGGCGGGCCCGACGGTGGCCAGCCACTGGCCGTCGCGGTACAGGTCCTGCGCGCTGGAATCACTGCTGGTGCTGGCGGTCCAGGTCAACTTGACTCCGGTGCCGGCCGCGGTGGCGAGCAGGTTGGTCGGCGCCGCCGGCGCGGTGGTGTTCTGCGCGAAGTTGTAGGTGACCGGGTCGAAGGTCGCTCCGGTGGAGTCGGTCGGCGTCACGGTGACCGTGGCGCCGCTGACACTGACCTTCAGGAAGTGGAAGACCTGGGCATCCGAGGTCGGCGCCGGCGCCGCGCCGCACGCGCTGCCGGCCGCGTTGGAATAGGACCAGCCGATCGCGTAGGCATCGGTGGTGCTGCACTTGCTCTTGGTTATCACCGGCGCCACCTTCGCCCCGCCACCGCCGGTGACATAGCTGGTCACACCGCCGGGCGGGGCGATGTTGCGCTGGTAGAGGTGGGCGTGGCCGTTGAAGGCGAGGTCCACGCCGTTGTTGGCCAGCAGGCCTTCCAAGCTCGCCGTGGACGACGGGGTGTTCGGGTCGTTCTGTAGGTAGGTGTCGCTGCCTTCAGTGGCACTGTCGGCACGCAGCGGGTAATGGAAGAACGCCAGCTTCAGGCTGTTGGTGTGGCTCGCCAGGTCGGCCTTGAGCCACTGGTACTCCGGACTGGTCGGCTGCCAGTGGTAGTCGCGGTCGACCTGGTAGGCGCCGCCGGGCGCGGTGCCGGAATTGCTGTCGTTCCAGTCGGCCTCCAGGATGTAGAACCGAGCGCCGCCGGCGTTGAAGGCGTACCAGACCGAGGGGTAACTGGCCGGCGCGGTGTCGTCGATACCGGAGTAGGTCTCCATCACATACTTGCCGCCGGATGCCGCGACCGTCGCCGCCTGCTTCCAGTTCTGCAGGAAGGTGGTGCTGCGGCCGTGGTTGCCGGTGGTGGAGAACAGCGGAATCGAGGCGCCCGGGGCCTTCCAGTAGTCCGGCCCGAAGACCTCGCTGATCCCGGTGCCGGTGGCGACCAGGTTGCCGTAGTTGTCCTGGCTCCCGTTCTGGTAGGCGATGTCGCCGGTGGACACGGCGAAGCGCGCCCCGCTGCTGGCGATCAGGGCGTCGATGTTCTTCTGGTTCAGCCCACCGGCGACGCTGTCGTCGCCCCAGTCCCCCAGCACGTCGAAGGTGAACGCGCCGCTGTTGGACAGCGTGGTGAACCGCGGGGCGGTGTCGGTGCCGAGCAGGTCGACCGGTGCGGTGCCGCCGGTGTAGATCCGGTAGCAGTAGGTGGTTCCGGCGGTCAGTCCGGTGACCCGGATCGAGGTCTGGTACTCGGTGACTCCGGCTACCGTGATCGGCGCGTTCACCGTGTTGTTCGAACTGGTCACCGACTTCGAGGTCAGCGTGCAGCCGGTGGTGCCGCTGGGCGTCCCCCACTGCACGGCACCGGCCCCGCTGACCACCTTGGTGCTGGTGTCGAAGGTCACCTGCACGGAGGTCGTCGTCAGGTCGGTCAGGTAGGGATAGCGGACCACGGTCGAACTCGCCGCCGAGGCCGCCGGCGCGGTGGCCAGCAGGCATGCGGCGATGACCATTGCGGTGCCGCCAATCCCGAATCCGGTTCGGGCGGACCAGCTGCGCCACCCGGCGGACCGGGTCGAGACGGCAGCACGAAGAAGAGACAGCAAAGTGAGATTCTCCCGTAGTACAACAGGCGCCTCTGTCCGGCGCGGTGATCGCTGGCGCAGGCATAGCTCACGCCACCCAACCACGATGGTTGCTGGGCCGGAGCGGGCCTGTCAAGTCGGCTTAACCAGTACACAGATAGGGCATTACTGGCAGTAGTCCGGCGCATACCCTCGGCCTGCAAGGGCGGTTCATTCGGTGCGTCAGGCCGGTTCAGGGACATGGTGGGGCATTGTTCCGACAACGACGGTGCACAGCGATTCGTCGGCTTCGACGATGCGCGGGCTGAGCCCGGCGCCGGCCATCGCCTCCGCGGTGTAGCGGGCCTGCCGCCGGCTGGCCTCGATCAGCAGGCTGCCGCCCGGTGCCAGCCAGTCAGGCGCGCCGGCCGCCACCCGGCGCTGCACGTCGACACCGTCCGGGCCGCCGTCCAGCGCCAGCCTGGGTTCGTGCTCGCGAGCCTCGGGGGGCATCAGTTCGATGGCGTCGGTGGGCACGTACGGCGCGTTGGCAACCACGACCTCGACCCGGCCTCGCAAGGTCGCCGGCAACGGCTGGTACAGGTCACCGGCGTACACCCGGGCGCCGACCGGCGCGAGGTTGCGCTCGGCACACCGGACCGCGGCCGGGTCCAGGTCCACGGCGTGCAACTCCAGCCGGCCCAGTGCCGCCACCATCGCCAGGCCCAGGGCGCCGGTACCGCAGCACAGGTCGAGGACGACGCAGCCGGCTCGGGCCCTGGCGACGGCTTGCTGGACCAGGAATGCGCTGCGCTGGCGGGGCACGAACACCCCCGGGGCCACAGCCACCCGCAGGCCGCGGAACTCGGCCCAGCCGAGCAGCACCTCCAGCGGCAGGCCGTCGGCCCGCTGGCGCACCAGGTCGGCCAGCTCGGCGGGGGTGGCGGCCGCGGCCAGCAGCAACCGGGCCTCGTCCTCGGCGAAGACGCAGCCGGCGGCTCGCAGCGCGGTGACGGTCGCCACCAGCGGATCGGGACTTGCTGACATCGAAGCCTTTCCGCCGGAGGTACGGCGAGGAACCGCCCACTTATATCAGCCCAGGTCGGCACCCGGGCTGCGCTAGCCTCGTCGCGGACGGCGGGTGGGTGCCACAGCCGGGGGTGCCGGCGGCCCTGCCCGGCAGCCGCTTGCCAACAGAGTCTGCGAAGGAAGTTGACTGAGGTTGTCCGAGCCTGACGTGCCGCGGTTATCGGGTGATCGGTTGCCGGCGGGGCCGAACACCGGGCGGCCGGCTGGCACACAGTTCCGGGTCATCGACCCGGACGTGGACCTGCGGGACCCGACCCAACAGCCTGGCGGATTACGGCAGTGGGCTCTGGCCGCCGCGTCGGCCGGCGGCATCCTGGGTGCCGAGGCCCGCTACGGCGTGAGCCTGGCAATGCCGCACCAGGATCAGCAGTTCCCCTGGTCGACCGTGGTCATCAACAGCACCGGCTGCCTGCTGATCGGCTTGCTGATGACCGTGCTGCTGGGCGCCCCGTCACCACACCGGCTCGCCCGGCCGTTCCTCGGCGTCGGCGTGCTGGGCGGCTACACCACCTACTCCACTTTCGCGGTCGAGGTGCAGCGCCTGGTTCTGCAGCACCGTCCGCTGGTGGCGGTGGGCTACGCGGTGCTCACCGTGCTGGCCTGCGCGGGCGCGGTGTGGCTGTCGAGCACCCTGACCGCCCGCGCCCTTCCGGCCGGCTGGGAATCCGAGCGCACCACTGCGGTGGAGCACCGGTGACGATGTTGCTGATCGCGCTGGGCGCCGCAGTGGGCGCGCCGGCCCGGTACCTGACCGACCGAGCGGTCCAGAGCCGCTACCCGGCGCTGTTTCCGTGGGGCACCGTGACGGTCAACGTGCTGGCCGCTCTGATCCTCGGGGTGGTCGTCGGCGCGCGGCTGAGCGCGCCGGCCACGGCGCTGGTGGGCACCGGCTTCTGCGGAGCGCTCTCGACGTATTCGGCATTCGGCTACGAGACCTTGCGGCTGAGCCAGCAGGGTGCCAGGTGGTTGGCCGCCGGCAATGTCGCGCTCTCGCTGGTCGCCGGCATCGGCGCGGCCAGCATCGGCTGGTGGCTCGGGCTGTCGCTGCGCTGAGCCGCCGGGCGCCTGGCCATCACTCGAGCATCTCGGACGCCTGCGGTCTCAGCCCGGTCCTGACCGCACGGGGCAGCATGTCCGCAATGGATGCGGTGATCGCCTGGTTGGCCGACTATCCGCTCGTCGTCATGCTCGTCCTGGCCCTGATCAGCTGGGTGGTCGGCTGGCGGGCCTCGCGCTGGGAGCGCTGGCCGGCTGGCTCGCCGTCCTGCTGGTCGACCGGGCGCCGGCCTGGCCCCGGCGCCGCTCCGCGCGACGGTGGCCGGACCGCTGCCGGTTGAGAGGCGCCGGCCGCGGCGTTTGCGGTAATTGGTCGCAGGCACTTGACTGGGGAGTCATGGCTCGTACTCCCGCACCGGCCGCCGCCGAGAAGCTGACCAGCTACCGGCGCAAGCGCGATTTCAGCCGCACCTCCGAGCCGGCCGGCAGCTCCTCGTCCGGCGCCGGCGCGCCTGCCGCGCCGCGGTTCGTGGTGCAGCGGCACCGGGCCCGGCGGCTGCACTACGACGTGCGCTTCGAGATCGACGGGGTGCTGGCCAGCTGGGCGGTTCCGAAAGGGCCCACCCTGGATCCCGCCGTCCGGCACGCGGCCTTCCACGTCGAGGACCACCCGATCGAATACATCGACTTCGAAGGAGTGATCCCGGCCGGTGAGTACGGCGGCGGTGACGTCATCGTCTGGGACGCCGGCACCTGGGAGCCGGGCGAGCCCGACCCCGCCGCCGCGGTGGCCGCCGGGGAGTTGCACGCCGAGCTGCACGGAACGAAGCTGCGCGGCCGCTTCGTCCTGGTGCGGACCGGGCAGGACTCCGCGGGCAAGGAGCAGTGGCTGATGCTGCACAAGCACGACGAGTTCGCCGTGCCCGGCTGGGATCCGGAGGAGCACCCGCGCTCGGTGCTGAGTGGCCGCACCAATGACGAGGTGCTGGCCGACCCGGACCGGATGTGGCGCTCGGACCTGCCGGCCGGCGAGGCCTCCATCGCGCTGAAGGACCCGGCGACCGAGCGGCCCAGCCCGGCCGAGCTCGCGGCGCTGGACGAGCTGCCCGGCTCCGGGCACTGGGAGGTCTTCGGTCGCGAGCTGAAGGTCACCAATCTCGACAAGGTGCTGTTCGCAGGATCGGCCGAGCACGATCCGATCACCAAGCGCGAGTTCCTGCGCTACACCGCTCAGATCGCGCCGGTCGCGCTGCCCTACCTGGCCGGTCGGGCCCTCAACATGCACCGCTACCCCCAGGGTGCCGGCAGCAAGGGCTTCTGGCACAAGGAGCTTCCGAACTGGGCCCCCGACTGGCTCACCCGGTGGGACAACCCGGAAGCCGATCCGGGCGAGACGCGAACCTACCTGGTGGTCAACGAGCCGGCCGCCCTGGTCTGGGCGGCCAACTTCGGCGCGCTGGAATGGCATGCCTGGACCTCACTGATCGACCGGCCGCAGCAGCCCAGCTACGCCCTGATCGACATCGACCCGGGCGGGACCACCTCATGGCAGGACGTGCTGGTGCTCGCCCGGCTGCATCGCACGGCCTTCGAGCACCTGCAGGTGCTCGCCCGGCCGAAGGTGACCGGCCGCCGGGGCATCCAGATCTGGGTGCCGATCGGTCGCGGGCCCAGCTTCGCCCAGACCAGGCAGTGGGTGGAGCAGCTGTCCAAGACCGTCGGCGCGGTGGTGCCCGAACTGCTGAGCTGGAAGTGGGAGGTGCGCGATCGGGGCGGCAAGGCGCGGCTGGACTACACCCAGAATGCGATCAACAAGACGCTGGTCGCCCCGTACAGCGCCCGGCCGGCGCCCGGAGCGCCGGTGTCGATGCCGATCAGCTGGGACGAGCTCGACGATCCGGGACTGAAGCCGGATGGCTTTGCGATGCGGACAGTTCCGCAGCGCATCGCCGAGCGGGGCGACCTCTTCCGTCCGCTGCTGAACGCCGACCAGACCCTGCCGCCGCTGGGCTAGCGGGCGAACCCGACGCGAACACGAGCGCGGCTGGGCAGCCCCGTGGCTGCCCGGCCGCGCCCGCTCCGTCCAGATCAGCTGCTCAGGTCAGCCGGCACCCGTCGACGGCGGCATCGAACCGGTTCTGTTCGGCGCGCATCCGTGCCTTGATGGTGAAGGTGATCTTCGTGCCGTCCTCGGCTACGCCCCGGAACGCCACCCGCAGGTTGACGCTGATGTCCGCCTGCTGACCGGCGTCGCCGGTACCCCGCATCTGCGCCAGTTCGGTGCCGGTGCCGGTGAAGGTGCGGATCACGCTGCCGTCCGCGGCCAGCTGTTGCAGCGTGAACGTCTCGTCCAGGATCTTGCCGGTACCGGTGAAGGAACCGGCCTGGGCACCCCGGGTCTTGGTCTGGATGAAGAAGACCTCATCCATGTTCGCCAGCGTCAGGGCACTGCCCTCGAAGCCGCACATCCCGTCCAGCGGAACGAAGTCCCAGTAGGACTGCGGGTTCTCGGTGATGTACTGCTCCCCGGTCGCCAGGTAGACGGAATGC
>DASZEI010000455.1:0-2254 GCA_035940975.1 Jatrophihabitans sp.
AGGTGGCCGCCAGCGCGTTGACGGTCAGGCCCAGTTGGACTGCCACGGCGATCGAGTGAATCAGCTCCGAGGCCTGCGCCGCCACCACCGAGCCGCCGATCACCACGCCGGACGCCGGCCGGCAGTAGATCTTGATGAAACCGTCAGTGACGCCCTGCATCTTGGCGCGGGCATTGCCGCTCAGCGGCAGCGTGATGGTGCGGGCCGGCACCGCCCCGGACGTCACCGCCGCATGGCCGATGCCCACCGTGGCGATCTCGGGATGGGTGAAGACGTTGGCGGCCACCGTCTTGAGCCGCAACGGCTGCACCGCCTCGCCCAGGGCGTGCCACATCGCCACCCGGCCCTGCATGGCAGCCACCGAGGCCAGCAGCAGCACGCCCGTGCAGTCACCGGCGGCATAGATTCCGGCCACCTCGGTGCGCGAGACCCGGTCCACCTCGATGAAGCCGGCCGCGTTCGGAGCCAGGCCCACGTGCTCCAGCCCCAGCCCGACGGTGTTGGGCACCGAGCCGACGCACATCAGGACGTGCGAGCCGGTGACGGTGCGCCCGTCCACCAGCCGCACCTCGACCGCGTCGCCGGCCCGGGACACCGAGGCGGCCCGGGCTTGCTTGATCAGGTTCCCGCCGCGCTGGGTGAACACCTTCTCGATGACGTCGGCCGCCTCCGGATCCTCGCCGGGCAGCACCTTCTCGCGGCTGGACACCAACGTCACCGGCACGCCCATCTCGCTGTACCCGGAGGCGAATTCGGCGCCGGTGACGCCGGAACCGACCACGATCAGGTGGCTCGGCAGCTCGGTCAGGTCATAGAGCTGGCGCCAGTTCAGGATTCGCTCACCGTCCGGTTCGGCGCCGGGCAGTACCCGCGGCGTGCCGCCGGTGGCCAGCAGCACTACGTCGGCTTCGATCCGCTGGTCGGGCTGGCCGCCGGTGCCGCTGACGTCGAGCGCGAACGTCCGGCCCGGCTGGTCCGGGGCGAAGCAGGCCCGGCCGGACAGCACCGTGACGCCGTGCTTGCTCAGCCGGTTGGCGATGTCGGCGGACTGGTTGGCGGCCAGCCGGCGCACCCGCTCGTTGACCACCGCCAACTGCACCGTCACATCACTGCTCACCGCTGAGCTGAGCCCGACCGCGGGAGCGTCCCGGAAGGCGGTGACCTTCTCCGACGTCGCGATCAGGGTTTTCGACGGTACGCAGTCATAGAGCACGCAGGCCCCGCCGACCCCGTCCGACTCGACCAGGCTGACCTCGGCTCCGAGTTCGGCCGCGACCTGGGCGGCCTCGTAGCCGGCCGGGCCGCCACCGATGATCGCGATACGTCTCACACCCGCCATTGTCGCGGATCTCAGCCCGGCGCACCTGCCCGGGGCTGACGATCACTGGCCGAGGTGTCGGTAGGCTGCCTGATCGTGCCCCTCTACGCCGCGTACGGATCCAACATGGACCCGACCCAGATGCGCAGCAGGTGCCCGCACTCGCCGTTCGCCGGCACCGGCTGGCTGCCCAACTGGCGCTTGACCTTCGGCGGCGAGGACCTGGGCTGGGAGGGCGCGCTGGCCACCCTGGTCGAGGAACCCGGCGCCGCCGTCTTCGTCGCCCTCTACGACATCACCGCCCAGGACCGGATCGCCCTGGACAAGTGGGAGAGCGCCGACTCAGGGCTCTACCGGACGTCCCGGTTGCGGGTGTCCACCTTGGAGGGCGACGTGCTCGCCTGGACCTACGTGCTCAACGGCTACGAGGGCGGCCTGCCGTCGGCCCGCTACCTGGGGCTGATCGCCGAGGCCGCGGACGCCGCCGGAGCGCCCGGCGACTACGTCGACGAGCTGCGCCAACGCCCCTGCCGTTCCATCGGCGGCTGACGTTCCACGCCGGACAAGAACGAGTCGCCTTGACACCGCTTGAGGCGGCACGACTCTGAATCACCCAAGGGTTTAGGTGTACGGGTTGTCCTTCTGGGTGGAGAGGACGGAGTCGGGCGTGCTGTCGTTAGGCCCGTTCCCCTCATCGAGACGGAGGCGGACCCAACTGATCCTCTTGGTCCGGTCATAGGTCTGGCCGCTCGGGATGTACCCGGTATCGCAGCCGTCGTTGTCGTAGTTCTGGAGGATGACTCGAGGACCGTCGTAGCTACCGTCGGTGTATTTGATCTGAAGCCACAAGTAGGCGCCTTCCCCGTCGCCCCGCCCACTTGAGTCGCAACGGTCGGAGACATACGACAGCACGTAGACGCTGTTGGCGTCGACGTA
>DASZEI010000456.1:0-6316 GCA_035940975.1 Jatrophihabitans sp.
CCGGGCTGCCTGACGCAGCTGAGCCACGGTCTGGTCGGCGGCTCGAGCGAGTGTCAGCGCCTCGAACTCGGCCACCAGCAGGTCGAGCAGCTGGATCAGCCGCTCGGCAGCGGGCACCAGCTCCGCGTACACCGGGTGCTCGCTCCAGTCGGGTTCGGGAGAGTCCGACGGCAGGTCCGGAATGCACGCCACCAAGGCGGCGAACTCGTCATCGATGCTGTCGAACATAGTACGATTTTAGCATGGTAGGGCCGGGATTGCGGTGGAGTTTCTCCTTTGTGGATAACCTGAAACAGATTTGAAGTCGCACCATGGACGTACCGGTCGGACTGCCGCGCAGCTCCTCCTGCCTTGGCCGTAGCCCTGCCTCTGGCTCTTGGTCCCCGTCCTTCGTCCAAGCCCTGACCCCGTCCCGATAACCTGCGGTGGTCAGTCGGCACACCCCGTCCAGGCCACCATCAAGACCATCGCCGCAAACCGAAGGAATGAAGACGATGTCGGAACATGTATTGATCTTCGGCAATGGCTACTACATACCTGACCGGTTGCGGACCTGGGCGGCCAGCAGCGGCCAACGCGTCAGCACCAGCGTGCTCTGCTGGCCCGAGCAGCTGGTCAAGATCGATGAACCGGAAAAGCACGCCCGGATCGTCGCGGTGCCCGCCGGAGCCTCGCTCCAGGAATGGATCTCCTTTGCGCGTCTGGTGCACGAGATCGAGCCGGTGACCCGGATCGGCGCCTTCAGCGAGCAGTGCCAGGACATCGCCGCCGAGGTGGGGCAGGTGCTGGGCCTGCCGACGCATGCGCCTGAGACGGTCCGGCTGGTGCATGACAAGTACGCCATGCGGCAACGGCTGGCCGAGGCCGGCGTCGAGTCGACCCCCTCTTCGGTCGTGCACGACCTGGCCGAGCTGCGCGAGTTCGCCGCCGCACACGGCTATCCGTGCGTGGTGAAACCGGTGAGCGGTATGGCCAGTTCAGGTGTGTCGGTCATCTTTGACGCGACCGACGCGGCGGCTGCCCTGGCCCGTGCCCAAGGCGCCGACGCTCCCATCCAGGCCTCCAATGCCCCGATCCCCACGGCAAACCTCCACGCGACGAACGCCCCGGCGACAAACCTCCACGTGACGAACGCCCCGGCGACGAACGCCCCAGCGACAAACCTCCACGTGACGAACGCCCGGGCGACGAACGCCCCGGCGACGAACAGTCCGCCGACCCACAGCCGTGGCCAGGTGATCGTCGAGGCCTACCTGTCCGGCGTGCAGTACAGCGTGGAGAGCTTTTCCGAACAGGGTGAACACCAGGTAGTGGCGATCACCCGCAAGTACTCCGACTCGGCCAGCCTGGTGGAACTCGGACACCTGATGCCGGCTCCGCTGCCCGCGCAGGACGAGGAGGCGATCGGCGGGCACGTGAGCCGGGCGCTCGACGCGCTAGGGGTGGAGTTCGGGCCGACCCACACCGAGATCGTGCTGACCGAGTCCGGACCGCGGGTGATCGAGACCCACTTGCGCTTCGGAGGTGACCAGATCTGGAACCTGGTCACCGATGCCACCGGCGTCGACCTGGTCAAGTGCCAGTGGCGCCAGGCGATCGGCGAGAAGGTGCTGCCCGGCATCCGCGCCGCCCTGCAGGACCCGGCCCGGGTGCCACGTTACGAGGCGATCTGGTTCGCCGGCGCGCCGTCCGCCGGTGTCCTGGTGGAGGTCGCCGGAGCCGACGGCCCGCACCCCGAAGGCGTCACCGTCGACGTTCTCCGGTCGCCCGGCACCCGGCTCAGCGGCCTGCAGAACTCCGATTCGCGACTGGCTCAGGCCCGTGCCCACGCCGGCACCGCGCCCGAGGCGCTCACCCTGGCGCAGGAGGCGATCGGGCAGCTGGAATTCCTCGTCCGGCTTCCCAACGACCAACCCGAGCTGCTCTGACGCCGAGCCGCGAACCGGTCGGAGAAATCGGCTGGCTGAACCGGCTGACCAAAACCGGCCAGACCGGCCAGCTACAGTTAGCCCGCCTAGCGGCCACAGCTGGAGGAAGCCCGGTGCAATGCCGGCGCGGTCCCGCCACTGTGACTCCGATCCCTCGGAGGAGCCAGATACTCCAACCGGCCGCTACCTACACGCCAGGGGCGCGGACCCCGGGGAGGACCACTGTGATCCTGCTGCTCTCGACCTCGGACACCGACCTGCTCAGCGCCCGGGCCAGCGGCGCCGAGTACCGGCTGGCCAATCCGGCTCGCACCGAGGTCGAGGACCTGCCTGGGCTGCTCGCCGGCGTGCGGCTGGTGGTGGTTCGCATCCTGGGCGGCTACCGGATGTGGGAGGCGGGCATCGACGCGCTGCTGGCCAGCGGCCGGCCGGTGGTGGTGCTGGGCGGCGAGCAGCAGCCGGACGCGGAACTGATGAAACTGTCGACGGTGCCCTACGGGGTGTCGGCCGAGGCGCATGCCTACCTGGCCGAGGGCGGTCCGGGCAATCTGGGCCAGCTGCACCGGTTCCTGTCCGACACCGTCCTGCTGACCGGATACGGCTTCGAACCGCCGGCCAGCACCCCGCTGTGGGGCATGCTGGAACGCACCCAGCCCCCCGCTCCGGAGCGCACCCAGGCCCCCGACCCGGCCACCCGAAACGAACCGACGATCGCCGTTCTCTATTACCGCGCCCACCACGTCGCCGGCAACACCGCCTTCGTCGAGGCGCTGTGCCAGGCCATCGAGGGCAGGGGCGGCCGGGCGCTGCCGGTCTTCTGCGCCTCGCTGCGCGCGGCCGAACCGGAACTGCTGAGCACGCTGGCCGGCGCCGACGCCCTGGTGGTGACGGTGCTGGCAGCCGGCGGGACGAAGCCGGCCACCGCCTCGGCCGGCGGCGACGACGAGGCCTGGGACGTCGGCGCCCTGGCGGCCCTGGACGTGCCGATCCTGCAAGGCCTGTGCCTGACCAGCTCACGGGAAAGCTGGCTGGCCAACGGCGACGGGCTCTCGCCGCTGGATGCCGCCACCCAGGTCGCGATCCCGGAGTTCGACGGCCGGTTGATCACCGTGCCGTTCTCGTTCAAGGAGGTCGATGCCGACGGTCTGACGGTCTATGTCGCCGATCCCGAACGGGCCGGCCGGGTCGCCGGAATCGCGGTCCGCCATGCCCAGCTGCGGCACATCCCGCCGGCTGAGCGCAAGATCGCGGTGATGCTTTCGGCTTATCCCACCAAGCATTCCCGGATCGGCAACGCGGTCGGGCTGGACACCCCGGCCAGCGTCGTGCGGCTGCTGGCCGCAATGCGTGAGCAGGGCTACGACGTCGGCCCGGTGGACGGACCGCAGGCGTTGCCCGGCGTCAGCTCGCTCGACGGCGACGCGCTGATCCACGCGCTGATCGCGGCCGGCGGCCAGGATCAGGACTGGCTGACCGCCGAGCAGCTGTCGGGCAATCCGGTTCGGATCGCGGCCGCGGACTACCGGCGCTGGTACGCCGACCTGCCGGCCGACCTGCGCGAGGGCATCGAGCGGCACTGGGGTGCCGCGCCCGGCACCCTGTTCGTCGACACCAGCCAGAACCCGGACGGCGACATCGTGCTGGCCGGCTTGCGGGCCGGCAACGTGGTGGTGATGGTGCAACCGCCCCGGGGCTTCGGGGAGAACCCGGTGGCGATCTATCACGACTCGGACCTGCCGCCGAGCCACCACTACCTCGCCGCCTACCGCTGGCTGGCCGAGGACTTCGGCGCGCACGCCGTGGTGCACGTCGGCAAGCACGGCAACCTGGAATGGTTGCCCGGCAAGAGCGCCGGCATGTCGGCCTCCTGCGCCACCGACGCCGCGCTCGGCGAGCTGCCGCTGATCTACCCGTTCCTGGTGAACGACCCGGGGGAGGGCACCCAAGCCAAGCGCCGGGCGCACGCCACCCTGGTAGATCACCTGATTCCCCCGATGGCACGGGCCGAAAGCTACGGCGACATCACCCGGCTGGAGCAGTTGCTGGACGAGCACGCCAGCATCGCCGCGATGGACCCGGCCAAGTTGCCGGCCGTCCGTGCCCAGATCTGGACGCTGATCCAGGCCGCCAAGCTCGACCACGACCTGGGGCTGGCCGACCGCCCGCACGACGCCGAGTTCGACGAGTTCATCCTGCACGTCGACGGCTGGCTCTGCGAGATCAAGGACGTCCAGATCCGCGACGGGCTGCACGTGCTCGGTCAAGCGCCGTCCGGTGAAGCCCGGGTCAACCTGGTGCTGGCGATGCTGCGCGCCAAGCAGGTCTGGGGCGGGCAGGCGGCGGCGCTGCCCGGCCTGCGCGAGGCGCTCGGGCTGTCCGAACAAGGCGATGCCGGACGCATCGAGGTGGACGAGGCCGAGGACGTCGCGCACCGGCTGGTGTCGGCGATGGAGGCGCGGGGCTGGGCTGCCGAGGCGTCCGGCGCGGTGTGCGAGCAGATCCTCGGCGCCGGCGATGACCGGGCCGCGCTGGTCAGCCAGGTACTGACCTTCGCCGCGACCGAGGTGGTGCCCAGGCTGGCCCGCACCACCGACGAGCTGACTAACGTTCTGCACGCCCTGGACGGCGGCTACGTGCCGGCCGGCCCGAGCGGTTCACCCTTGCGCGGGTTGATCAACGTGCTGCCGACCGGGCGCAACTTCTACTCGGTGGATCCGAAGGCGATCCCGAGCCGGCTGGCCTGGGAGACCGGCCAGGCGATGGCCGACTCGCTGCTGGCCCGCTACCGCGCCGACACCGGCGACTGGCCGCGCTCGGTGGGCCTGTCGGCCTGGGGCACCTCGGCGATGCGCACCGCGGGCGACGACGTGGCCGAGGTCCTGGCGCTGCTGGGGGTCCGGCCGGTCTGGGACGAGGCGTCCCGGCGGGTCTCCGGCCTGGAGCTGATCGGCCTGGCCGAACTCGACCGGCCCCGGATCGACGTCACCGTCCGGATCTCGGGCTTCTTCCGCGACGCGTTCCCGCACGTGGTGGCGATGCTCGACGACGCGGTGCGCCTGGTGGCAGCCCAGGACGAGCCGGTCGAGCAGAATTTCGTCCGGGCACATGCCCAGGCGGACCTGGTCGCCCACGGTGACCAGCGGCGCGCCACCCTGCGGGTCTTCGGCTCCAAGCCCGGTGCCTACGGCGCGGGACTTCTGCCTTTGCTCGACAGCAGGAACTGGCGCGACGACGCCGACCTTGCCGAGGTCTACGCGGCCTGGGGCGGGTTCGCCTACGGCCGCGGGGTGGACGGCATCCAGGCCCGGTCCGACATGGAGAACGCTTACCGCCGGATCAATGTGGCGGCCAAGAACGTCGACAGCCGCGAGCACGACATCGCCGACTCCGATGACTACTTCCAGTACCACGGCGGCATGGTGGCCACGGTGCGGGCCCTGACCGGCACCGCGCCGGCCGCCTACATCGGCGACAGCACCAACCCGGACGCGGTCCGCACCCGCACGCTGTCGGAGGAGACCGCGCGGATCTTCCGGGCCCGGGTGGTCAACCCGCGCTGGCTGGATGCGATGCAGCGGCACGGCTACAAGGGCGCCTTCGAGCTGGCCGCCACCGTGGACTACCTGTTCGGCTACGACGCCACCGCCGGGGTGGTGGCCGACTGGATGTATGAGAAGCTCGCCCAGGCCTACGTGCTGGACCCCCAGCTACAGAAGTTCTTCGCCGAGTCGAACCCGTGGGCGCTGCACGGCATCGCCGAGCGGCTGCTGGAGGCGGCCCAGCGCCAGATGTGGGAGCACCCGAAGCCGGAGACCCTCGCCGCTCTGCAACAGGCCTTCCTCGACACCGAGGGCGACCTGGAAGGCGGCGCTACCGCACGGTGACGGTCAACGCCGCCACATGGTGACGATCAGCGCTACCGCGCGGTGACGGTCAACCCAGCCACATGGTGACGATCAGCGCTACCGGACGGTGACGGTGAAGTTCGGGCTGAGGCCGTCGGCGCCACGGGTGTCGCCGGTGACCCGCGCCCGGTAGAGGTACGTGCCGGCGCCGCCGGCGGTGAGTGAGAACCGGGCGATGCCGGTCGTGGTGCTGGTGGTCGAGCCGAGCGCGTTCCAGGTGCTGCCGTTCCAGACCTCCAGGGTCACGGCGGCCGCCCGGGGCGCCGTCACCGTCGCGGTGACGGCGAACAGCAGGCCGGTGCCGACATAGCTCGGGGCGCTGAGGCCGACCTTGGTGGTGACCGCGACCGGCACCCCGGCCGACGCCGCGTCGGTGTAGCCGGCGACCGACACGATCCTGGCCACCAGCGTGCCGTTCTCGGTGGGCGCCGCGCTCACGGCGAACGTGCCGGTGGCCGTGGTGCTGGTGCTGGCCAGCAGCAC
>DASZEI010000457.1:0-2376 GCA_035940975.1 Jatrophihabitans sp.
CGGACAGCCGGCCCCGACGCTGTCCGGCGGCGAGGCGCAGCGGGTGAAGCTGGCCAGCGAGCTGCAGAAGCGCTCGACCGGGCGCACCATCTACGTGCTGGACGAGCCCACCACCGGCCTGCACTTCCAGGACGTCGCCAAGCTGCTCGCGGTGCTGCAGTCCCTGGTCGACAAGGGGAACTCGGTGATGGTGATCGAGCACAACCTCGACGTCATCAAGACCGCCGACTGGGTGATCGACCTGGGACCCGAGGGCGGTTCCGGCGGCGGGACCGTGGTGGCCGAAGGCACCCCGGAGGAGGTGGCGGGGGTGGCCGGCTCCTACACCGGGCAGTTCCTGGCCCACATCCTCGCCGACCGGCTGGCCTCCGAAGCGGCCAGCCAGCGACCTGCGGCCAAGCGCGCGTCCACCAAGCCCCCCGCCGGCAAGCGGGCCGCGGCGAAGGTGGCTGCCGAGCCGGCCCGCACGGTGCGCCAGCCCGTCGCCGCCAAGGCGGCCAAGACCACCCGGACCAGCACCACCACCCGGACCAGCACGGCCACCAGGACCGCCAAGGCCATCAGCACGGGTGCCTCCGTGGTGGCAGCGGCGCAGTCGAACGGCACCGGCCCGCAGCCGGCCCGCAAGGCCGCCTCCCGCGGCGAACGCTGAGCAGCACACGCGGCGAACGCCGAACAGCCCACGCGGCCAACGCCGAACAGCCCACGCCGCGAACGCCGAGCAGCCCACGCGGCAAACGCCGGCAAGCTCCTGCGCGCCGATCCCGTTCCGGCTAACTAGGCTCTAAGCGTGGCTGACCCGTCCTCCTACCGCCCGGCCCCGGGCACGATTCCGGTCGAACCCGGCGTCTACCGGTTCCGCGACGCCACCGGTCGGGTCATCTACGTCGGTAAGGCCAAGAGCCTGCGATCCCGGCTGAACTCCTACTTCGCCGACCCGACGGCGCTGCACCCGCGCACCCGGCAGATGGTCACCTCGGCTGCCAGCGTCGAGTGGACCATCGTCACCACCGAGGTCGAGGCGCTGCAGCTGGAGTTCAACTGGATCAAGGAGTTCGACCCCCGGTTCAACATCCGTTACCGCGACGACAAGTCCTACCCGTCGCTGGCGGTCACCCTGAACGAGGAGTTCCCGCGGCTGCAGGTGATGCGCGGGCCGAAGAAATCCGGCGTCCGGTACTTCGGCCCGTACGCGCATGCCTGGGCAATCCGGGAGACCCTCGACCTGCTGCTGCGGGTGTTCCCGGCCCGCACCTGCTCCAACGGCGTGTTCAAGCGTGCCGGCCAGATCGGGCGGCCCTGCCTGCTCGGCTACATCGGCAAGTGCAGCGCGCCGTGCGTCGGCCGGGTCTCGGCCGCCGAGCACCGGCGGATCGTCGAGGACTTCTGCGACTTCATGGCCGGCAAGACCGACACCATGATCCGCCGGCTGGAGAAGGAGATGGCCCGGGCCAGCGCGGACCTGGAGTTCGAACTGGCCGCCCGGCTGCGCGATGACCTGGGCGCGCTGCGCCGTTCGATGGAGAAGCAGGCGGTGGTGCTCAACGACGGCGCCGACGCCGACGTGGTCGCCTTCGCCACCGACGAGCTGTCCGCGGCGGTGCAGGTCTTCCACGTCCGGGAAGGTCGGGTGCGCGGCCAGCGCGGCTGGGTGGTGGACGCGGCGGCCGGCCTGGATCCGGACGCCGAGCAGACCGGCGTGCGCGGGCTGGTCGAGCAGTTCGTGCTGCAGTTCTACGGCGAGGACGACGCGGTGATCCCGCGCGAGGTGCTGGTGCCGGAACTGCCGGACGACCATGCGGCGCTGGCCGAACTGCTCTCCGAGATCCGGGGCAGCCGGGTGGCGGTCAAGGTTCCGCAGCGCGGTGACAAGCGCTCGCTGATGCAGACGGTGCAGCGCAACGCCGAGCAGGCGTTCCTGCAGTACAAGCTGCGCCGGGCCAGTGACCTGACCGCCCGCTCGCAGGCGCTGGCCGAGTTGCAGGAGGCGCTGGGCATGCCCGACGCCCCGTTACGCATCGAGTGCTTCGACATCAGCCACGTGCAGGGCACCAACGTGGTGGCCAGCATGGTGGTCTTCGAGGACGGGCTGGCCCGCAAGAGCGAGTACCGGCGGTTCGCGATGCGCGAATCCGGCGGTGATGTCGACTGGATCGCCGAGGTGGTCCGGCGCCGGTTCAACCGCTACCTGGCCGAGACCGCTGAACCGGCCGAGGGCCAGGCCGCCCCGCTCACCGAGGACGGCCGGCCGCGCCGGTTCGCCTACCCGCCGAACCTGCTCGTGGTCGACGGTGGCGCGCCCCAGGTCGCCGCGGCCGCCCGGTCGCTCGACGAGCTGGGCGTCGTCGACGTCGCCGTGTGCGGCCTGGCCAAGCG
>DASZEI010000458.1:0-6435 GCA_035940975.1 Jatrophihabitans sp.
ACCGGGACCGATGAGTGGATCAGTGCGTGCTGGCCGCCGTAGGTGCGCACCTGCAGGCCACCGGCGACGAAGGACTGTCCCGGCCCGACCGCGGTGACCCGCTCGCTCAGCACCTGGTTGCCGGCCAGCTGGTCGGCGACGGACTGCGGCGCCCAGACCCGCAGCGCCGGGTTCTGCGCGGCCACCGCGGCGAGCTTGTCGACGTCGAGGTGGTCGGGATGCTCGTGGGTGATCAGCACCGTGTCGATGTCGGTGAGCGCCTGCGACACCTCGGTGAAGGTGCCCGGGTCGATGACCAGCCGCCGGTCACCGTCGGTGATCCGGACGCAGGCGTGGCCGAACTTGGTCAGCTCCATGCAGGTACTTCACCACATCGCGCGGCAAACGCCTACCGTCGAACGGGTGCCTGCCGTGATGTGGTTCCGCCGTGATCTGCGACTTCTCGACAACCCGGCGCTCGCCGCCGCGACTGAGGCGGGTGACGGCTCGGTGCTCGGCGTGTTCGTGCTGGACCCGGCCCTGCTCCACCCGTCCGGCGCGCCTCGGCTGGCCGTGCTGTACCGAACGCTGCGGGTGCTGGACTCCCAGCTCGGCGGCAACCTGGTGGTGCGCCGCGGACGTCCGGAGACCGTGCTGGGCGCGCTGTGCCACGAGGTGGTGGCGGGTTCGGTGCACTGTGCCGCCGACTTCGGCCCGTACGGGGCGGCCCGCGACCAGGCGGTGGCCCAGGCGCTGCCGGTGCCGCTGGTGCGGACCGGTTCGGCCTACGCGGTGCCACCCGGCCAGCTGACCAACGCCTCCGGCGCGAACTTCAGCGTCTACTCCGCCTTCTACCGGGCCTGGTTCGCGCGCGGCTGGCCCGAGCCGGTGCCGGCCGCGCGGACCGAGTGGCTGCCGGCCGGCGAGCTGAGCTGCGACGGCATTCCCGCCGATCCGCCACTGGAGCCGGGGCTGCGGCTGCCCGAGGTCGGCGAGCCGGCGGCCGGCCAGGCATGGCGGGCCTTCCGCGACGGCCCGATCGAGCGGTACCGCCACGACCGCAACCGGCCCGACCTGGCCGGCACGTCGCGGATGTCGGTGCACCTGAAGTGGGGCACGGTGCATCCGCGGACGCTACTGGCCGAGCTCGAGCCGCGGCACGAGGTGTACCGCAAGGAACTGGCCTGGCGGGAGTTCTACGCCGACGTGCTGCACCACCGGCCGGACTCGGCGCGCGAGCACTACCGCACCGAGCTTGCCGGGTTGCCACACCCGAGCGGCGAACTCGCCCGGCAGCGGCTGGCCGCCTGGGCCGCCGGCCGCACCGGGTACCCGATCGTCGATGCCGGCATGCGCCAACTGCTGTCGGAAGGGTGGATGCACAACCGGGTCCGGATGATCGTGGCCTCGTTCCTGGTCAAGGACCTGCACCTTCCCTGGCAGGCCGGGGCCCGGCACTTCTCGGCGCACCTGGTGGACGGCGACCTGGCCAGCAACGCCCACGGCTGGCAGTGGGTGGCCGGCACCGGGACCGATCCGGCACCGTACTTCCGGATCTTCAACCCCAGCCTGCAGGGCCAGAAGTTCGACCCCGCCGGTGACTACGTCCGCCGCTACGTGCCGGAGCTGGCCGGGTTGCCGGCCAGCCGCATCCACGAGCCGTGGCGGGGGCCGGATGGCCTGCCGCCGGGATACCCGGACCGGATAGTGGATCACGCGGTGGAGCGAGCTGCCGCGCTGGCTGATTACAACGCGCTTCGCGGGACCCGCAGCTGAGTAAGCCGTCCGGACTTCGTAGGCTTCCGCCGCACGGTCCGAGGTGGAGCCGCTGCCGCTGCCCACCGTGGAGTGCCTGGCCCTCGACTCGTGGAAGACTCCACGGGAACCCACCCCTGACCCCAGACGTCGGAGCAACCATGACCAACCTCGCGAACGTCGACCACTTCTTCGTCAAGCAGAAGATCACCATGATGGTGAACCGCTACGAGATCCGTGCGGCCCTGCCGGACGGCTCCGAGGGCGAGGTGCTGGCCGTCGCGCAGCAGAAGCGGATGGCGTTCAAGGAGCAGGTCACGTTCTACGCCGACGAGAAGCGCTCCGTCCCGGTGTTCAGCTTCAAGGCACGCAAGCGGATCGACCTGGCCGCCACGTACGACGTGCTGGACGCCGAGGGCCAGCCGATCGGCAGCTTCCGCAAGGAGTTCGCCAAGTCCCTGCTGCGGTCCTCATGGGAGCTCACCTCGCCGGCAGGCGTCGTCAGCGGGACCGAGCGCAACCAGGGCGTCGCCATCGCCCGGCGCCTGTGGGAGTCCCTGCCCTTCGTCGGTGACCTGCCGTCGCCGTTCCTCTTCCACTTCGACTTCACCGACGCGCAGGGCAACGTCGTCCTCTCCTCGGTGCGCAAGCGCTCGCTGCGGGACCGGTACGAGATCACCGTCCCGGGCGGTCGGGTCGACGGCCGCGTGGCGGCGGCGATGGCGGTCGCGCTGGACGCGCTGCAGTCCCGCTGAGCCGGTCACGCAGCGGGCGGTCGTCCTGATGGCGTGGAGGCTCGGGCCAGACGCCGCTCAGATCAGCCGGATGCCCCAGCCGCCCGTCCGCTGCTGGCCCGGCTCCAGCCGGACCAGGCCCTCGCCGGTGGCTGCCGGGCGTCGTACTGCAAGGACGACCGGTTCATCAGCAACCGGCGACCATTCGAGCGGCTGGCTGGGCTCGGATCTCGTCCGGCTTCGGCGCTCGCAGCGGCCCGCTCGCCACGTAGATGCGCGCCAACCGGTCGGCGCGGACCAGCCGCAGTGAACCGGAGCTCAGGTTCGTCGCCACGAACGCGCGGATGGCGGGATCGAAGCTGGCCAGGCAGCGTGGCTGCCCGATCAGGACGGTGTCGATGCCTTGAAAATCCTTCGGCAACCGCAGGTACACCGGGGTCGACCCGGTGAACGTCGACACCTCGACCCGCAGAAATCCAGTCGCCAACACCGCGCCGTGCAGTCCGAGCCGGGCGCGTATCTCGGGGAGCGCGACCGCGCCGTCCCGCTGCAACCGCGCGACCCGGTCGAGTTGCCCGATCGACGGGATCGCAATCGCCACCAGCGCGCAGATCGCCGCCAGACCTGCGGTGCCGCGCGCCAGACGGCACCGCAGCGGGGACCAGCCGGGTGACCGCAGTTGCCCGGCCCGCCGCGCGAGCTCCCAGCAGCCCAGCGCCGAGAGGGCCACCGCGGCCGGGGTCCAGAGCGTCCAGTAGAAGGGCAGCACCACCCCGGCCAGCCAGCAGTGAAAGGCCAGTGGCGCGACCAGTGCGGCGACCAGCCAGGCGACCAACCGGTCCCGGCGCAACACCACAGCGGCCAGCATGGTCAGCGGAATCGCCCAGCTCAGGGTCGGTCCGACCCCGTGACCGGCGAACCACAGGTTCGTCCACCACGGCGGGTGAGTGGACAGCTGCCCATCGAATCCGACGAGGTGTCCGTTGCGGGAGTGCCGGGACTGGAAGCGATACAGGTAGCCGATCCGCCCGGCCGGGTCGCCGAAGGGCAGGTAGCAGCAGATGAAAGTCGCCATGGCCGCGACCACCGCGCTGAGCGACTGCAGCAGCCGGACCAACAGCGTGGTCAGCGGGCGCAGCGACCACACCAGGCCGACACCCACCGGCACCACCACGCCGAGAAAGCCGTTCTCCTTGCTAGCGCTTGCCAATCCGGTGCTGATACCCGCGGCGATCGCCAGCGCCCAGGCGCGCCAACCGGAATGCCGGAACCAGTACCACCCCAGCGCAAGCGAGCCGACCATGAAGAGCCCGGCGACCGGGTCGAGCATTCCGGCTCGGCCGAAGCGGGTGGCCTGTGGGGCCACGCTCATCGGAATCAGCGCCAGCATGCTGGCGGCCAGCAATCCCGCCCACCGGTTGATCGTGGTGCCCAGCCAGAGGCACAGGATCAGTGCCGTACCGACCGTGCAGGAAGCGCTGACGGCACGCGCGGCGTTGATATCCGGCTGGCCCCGGGCGAGTTCGGCGACGCCGAAGAGCATTTTCGCCAGGGGTGGATGCTCGAAATTGTTCAGCGCCGAAGACCGTTGCGCGGTGGTGAGTGAATCCCAGTGCAGGTATCGCCACGAGATATTCGCGTACAGGGCCTCATCGGCCAGAATCGGCGCCCGCGAGAGCTGGTAGAAGTTCTGAAAGACCGCCGCGACGGCAGCGATGGCCGCGGAGAGGATAAAAGCCGGCGTCGAGGGGCGAAGTCGAGTGCTTAGGAATCGGAATATCCGATACAGCGAATATGACGATATCGGCGACGGGCTCAGGTCGTCGGGCATTTCCTGGTGAACGCTGCGCATCGTTCGGCCACCGATAAGGCTGGCCGCCGACGCCATCGCGGTCTGGGGCAAGTTTTCCGGCTCATGCCCGGAAGTCGCGCGGCTGGGCCCGCTTCCCGGCAGGTGAAAGCTCGTTGTCGTCCCCCACGAATCGTCCGCGGGCGGGGCCGATTCGAGGGTAGGAAGATGTTTTTCACGCCAGTAGTTGGCACATGTTCTGGCTGATTGCCTCATATGAGCCTAGAAACATGTAAGCGCTTAGTTATTGCTGATGGGTCTGCCTTAGGCGGTTCCATGTCCCGCACGGCAGGGCTCGACCTCGATCATCAAGCTGCTGCCGGGCTGGTCCCCGGATCCGGGGCGTGCCGGCCCGTCGGTCTCCCAGCCTGACGCCCACCCCCGGTCCGGGATTTCCGTGGACACCAGCCGGCTCAGACCAGCCGGATGCCCCAGCTGCCGGTCCAGTCCTGGCCCGGCTTCAGCGTGACCAGCCCCTCGCCGGAGTTGAAGGCGTTGGCCGGGCAGCTCATCGGCTCGATCGCCACCGCGTTGCGGCCTGGCGTGATGAACGGTGGCGTGAACACCTGCAGGTAGCGGTAGGCGGCATCCCAGTGGAGTTCGACGCTGTGCTGCTCGGTGCGCAGCAGCGCCGCCGAGCCGGTCAACTCGGCGAAGCCGTGATCCAGTCGGACGCTGCCGATCGGCCGGATCGTGCGGAAGTCGTACGGGGTGCCCTCGACCGGGCGGCTGCCGATCGGGATCTGGTGGTCGTCGGTGTCGAACACGGCCGCGGCCGGCACCAGCAGCTCGGCGCTGTCGTAGTCGTGCCCGGCGAGGTCGAGGTAGGGGTGGAAGCCGGCCCCGAACGGCGCCGCGGACCGGCCGGTGTTGGTGACGGCGGTGTGCACCCGCAGCCCGGTGTCGGCGTCGAGGGAGTAGGTCACTTCCAGGTGCAGCTCGAACGGGTAGCCGGTCTGGGGCACCAGATCGTGCAGCAGCGTGACCGACGAGCCGTCCTGCCGGCCGGCGCTCCACCGGACCCACTTGACCAGGCCGTGGCTGGCGTTGAGCTTGGCGGGCTCGGTCAGCGGCAGTTGGTAGTCGGTGCCGTCGAAGCGGTAACGCCCGCCGGCGACCCGGTTCGGCCACGGCAGCAGCACCGCGCCGGTCGACTTCGGCGGCAACCCGTCCGGCGGGCTTTCCACCGTGACCGGCGAGCCGCCGTGCCAGAGCCCGGCCAGGCTCGCGCCGACCTCGGCCAGCTCCGCGCGGTAGCCGCCGGCCGCTATCTCGAACCGCCTGCCCTGCAAGCTCATGTGCTCGACGCTAGCGACTCCTGCTCAGCCGGTGGTTGCCGGGCGTCGTAGAGCCAGAAGGACCGGACGGCCCGGGCGGCCACCAGCACCCCGCCGGCGCACAGCAGGCCACCGCCGACCCAGGACAGCGTCACCGAGGTCAGCGACGCGGTGGCCCCGGCCCGCAGGTCACCCAACCGCGGCCCACCGGCCACCACCACCACGAACACGCCCTGCATCCGGCCGCGCATCTGGTCGGGGGCGTAGGTCTGCAGGATGGTCTGGCGGTACACCGCACTGATCAGGTCGGCGGCGCCGGCCACCGCCAGCAGCAGCACGGCGAGCCAGAGCTGGTGGGCCAGGCCGCTCACCGCGACGCACAGTCCCCACACCACCACCGCCCCGGTCAGGCTCACGCCCTGCCGGCGTACCCGTCCGATCCAGCCGCCGGACAGCCCCGCCAGCACCGAGCCGATCGCGATCGCGGCGTACAGCGGGCCGACCTGGCCGTGCCAGCGGTCGGCGGCGACCTGCGGGTACAGCGCCCGCGGCATCGCGAACACCATCGCCACGATGTCGACCACGAACGACATCAGCAGCACCGACCGGCCGCTGATGAAGCGCAGCCCGTCCAGCACCGAGCGCAGGCCGGCCCGCGAAGACTGACCGTCCGGCGGGATCTCGGGCAGCCGCAGGGCGGCGTACATGGCGAGGGTGAACAGCCCGGCATCGACGCCGTAGGCGTAGGCGAAGCCGTGCTGGCGGGTGACCAGGACGCCTGCGATCAGTGGGCCGACCACCTGGCCGACGTTGCCCACCGTGAAGCTCAGGGTGTTGGCCG
>DASZEI010000459.1:0-2664 GCA_035940975.1 Jatrophihabitans sp.
TGGGCAAGATCACCACCTGGAACGACCCGGCCATCGAGGCCCTGAACGCCGACGCCTCGCTGCCCTCGACTCCGATCACGGTGTTCTACCGCGGCGACTCCTCCGGCACCACCCAGAACTTCGAGAAGTACCTGGCCGCCAACGATCCGACCCAGTTCACGTCCAAGCCCGACAAGGACTCGTCCAAGGCCGGCTTCGCGGGCCAGGGCAAGACCGGCTCGCAGGGCGTCCAGCAGGCGATCGGCTCCACCGACGGGTCGATCGGCTACGTCGAATGGTCCTTCGCGGTCAGCGGCGACCTCGACACCGCCAAGGTGGACAACGGTGGCGGTCCGGTGGAACTCAGCGCTGACAGCGCCGGTGCGGCGGTGGCGGCTGCCGAGGTGGCCGGCAACGGCGGGCAGGACCTGACGCTCAAGCTGGACTACGCCACCAGGACGCCCGGCGCCTACCCGCTCATCCTGGTCACCTACGAGATCGTCTGCTCCCAGTACTCCGACCCCGAGATTGGCTCGCTGGTCAAGTCGTTCCTGACCTACACCGCCGGTGACGGCCAGGCCGCGCTGCCGGATCTGGGATACGCGCCGCTGCCGGCCGAGATCCAGACCAAGGTGCAGGCCGCGGTCGCGACGATCAGCTAGGACGCTCGCCGATGGATCGGGTGCCCACTGACACCGGGTCGGCCAAGCTGGCCGACCCGGTCATCGCCGAATTCGACCACCCCGTGCCGGATCCGAGGGAGCCGCCGGCCGGCCGGCGCACGGTCGAATCGGTCATCGCCTCCAGCCAGCCTGCCGCGCTCAGCACAGCGGCAGCCGAGCAGGAAACGGTGTTCGGCGCCGGCACCCTGGCCGGCCGGATCGGCCCCGGCAGGTTCGCCGACCGGATGCTCGCCGGCCTGAGCCCCGGTGCGGGCGCGTTCCTGGTGCTGCTGATCGGGCTGGTCACCGCGTTCCTGGTGATCAGGGCGCTGCCGGCGATCAGCTCCGACCGGTCCAACTTCCTGACCGCACGCACCTGGGACGTCGGCGGCGACACGCTCGACTTCGGCGTCCTGCCGCTGCTGTGGGTCACGGTGCTGATCTCGCTGCTGGCGATGACGCTGGCGGTGCCGGTCGCGATCGGGATCGCCCTGTTCATCTCGCAGTACGCCCCGGCCCGGGTGGCCCGTCCGGTCGCCTACGTGATCGACCTGCTGGCGGCGATTCCCTCGATCATCTATGGCATCTGGGGGATCGCGGTGCTGGCGCCGGCGATCCAGCCGGTGGCCGACCTGCTGTCGCGGCACGCCGGCTGGATCCCGCTGTTGCAGGATGTCAACGTCAAGGGCGGCACCGTCTTCACCGGCGGCGTGGTGCTGGCGGTGATGATCCTGCCGATCGTCACCGCGATCGGCCGCGACGTCTTCGAGCGCACGCCACGCGCCAACGTCGAGGCGGCGTGGGCACTGGGCGCCACCCACTGGGAGGTGATCCGGCTGGCGGTGCTGCCTTACGGCCGGCCCGGCCTGGTCAGCGGCGCGATGCTGGGCCTGGGGCGGGCGCTCGGTGAGACGATCGCGATCACGCTGATCCTGTCGAAGGTTTCCAACTCGGGTGCCTTCTCGTTCTCGATCTTCAACGGCGGCGAGACCTTCGCGTCGAAGATCGCCAACAACGCTTCGGAGTTCAACAGCCCGGCTCAGACCGGGGCCTACATCGCCGCCGGACTGGTGCTGTTCGTGCTGACCTTCGCCGTGAACGCCGCCGCCCGCTGGGTGGTCAACCGCCGCAGGGAGTTCTCATGACGGGCGCGACGATGTCCGGCACGCTGGCCGCCGCGCCGGGCTCGGGATTGCGCAGGGCCAAGGACCGGCTCGCGACCACGGTGATCTACGGCTGCTTCCTGCTGGCCCTCGTCCCGCTGGTCTGGCTGTTGTGGACGGTGGCCAGCCGCGGACTGGCCGGCATCCTTGGCAGCGGCTGGTTCACCAGCAGCCAGCGCGGCATCACCTACCGCGACAGCGGCGGCGGCGCACTGCACGCGATCGTCGGCACGCTCGAGCAGGTCGCGCTGTGCACGGTGATCTCGGTGCCGATCTCACTGCTGGTGGCGATTTATCTGGTCGAGTACGGCCGCGGACCGCTGGCCCGGGCCACCACGTTCATGGTGGACATCCTCACCGGCATCCCGTCCATCGTGGCCGCGCTGTTCATCTACGCCGTGTTCGTCACGACCCTGTCCGGTCAGCGCGCCGGCTGGCTAGTCTCGCTGGCCCTGGTGATGCTGATGATCCCGGTGGTGGTCCGGACCACCGAGGAGATGCTCCGGCTCGTCCCGGACGAGTTGCGCGAGGCCTCGTACGCTCTCGGGGTGCCGAAGTGGAAGACCATCGTCAAGATCGTGCTGCCGACCGCGATGAGCGGCATCATGACCGGGATCGTGCTGGGGGTGGCGCGGGTGGCCGGTGAGACCGCGCCGCTGCTGGTGCTGGTGGGCTACTCCCCCAACGACAACGACAACCTGTTCAGCGGGCCGCAGGGCTCGCTGCCCGGCATGATCAAAGACCAGTTCGGCAATCTCGGCAGCACCACCATCCTGCGGGGCGGCCACAAGGTCAGCGTGCACTATGCGGCCGACCGGATGTGGGCAGCGGCGCTCACGCTCATCATCCTGGTGATGGCG
>DASZEI010000460.1:0-2157 GCA_035940975.1 Jatrophihabitans sp.
GGCGACCTGAAGGAACAGGTGATCAAGCATGTCGCGATGGTAGTCAGGCCGCGGCAGGGCAGCTTGACATGAGGCGGGACCAGCCGCGGCGACAGTAGGCTGGCGGCTGTGGCCGACTTTGACCTGGCAATCATCGGAACCGGATCCGGCAACTCGCTGGTAACACCGGACTTCGATGACAAGCGGGTGGCGATCGTCGAAGCAGGCACCTTCGGCGGCACCTGCCTGAATGTCGGCTGCATCCCCACCAAGATGTACGTCTACGCCGCCGACGTTGCTGCCACCGTCGCTCACGCCGGCCGGTTCGGCATCGACGCCCGGCTGGAGGGCGTCCGGTGGCGCGACATCCGGGGCCGGGTGTTCGGCCGGATCGACCCCATCTCGGCGGGCGGCCAGCACTACCGCAGCACCGGACCCAACACCACCCTGTTCCAGGGCCATGCCGAGTTCACCGGGCCGAAGTCGCTGCGGATCAGCACCGGCGAGCAGTCCGGGGCGGAGTTCAGTGCCGATCAGATCGTGATCGCGGTGGGCGGGCGGCCGATGGTGCCCGATGTGGTGACCGAATCCGGGGTCGGATACCACACCTCGGACACCATCATGCGCCTGGACGAGCTGCCCGAGCGCCTGGTGATCCTGGGCGGCGGCTACATCGGCGCCGAGTTCGCCCACATCTTCTCCGCACTGGGCACCCAGGTCAGCCTGGTCGCCCGCAGCACCCGGTTGTTGCGTCACCTGGACTCGGAGATCTCCGACCGCTTCACCCAGGTCGCGGCCACCAGGTGGGACCTGCACCTCGGGGTCGACACCGGCAAGGTCAGCGGCGACCAGCGCGGCGTCCGCCTGGACTTCACCGACGGCTCGTGCGCCGAGGCCGACCTGCTACTGGTGGCCACCGGGCGGGTGCCCAACACCGACCGGCTGGGCCTGGCCGCGGCCGGTATCGACACCCTCTACGACGGCCGGGTCAAGGTGGACTGCTGCGGCCGGACGAACGTCGAGGGGGTGTGGGCGCTCGGGGACGTCTCCTCGGACTTCCAGCTCAAGCACGTGGCCAACCACGAGGCGCGGGTGATCGCGCACAACCTCATCCACCCGCGGGAGCTGCGGGAGTTCGACCACCGGTACGTGCCGTCGGCGGTCTTCACCGATCCTCAGATCGCCACCGTCGGCCTGACCGAGGACGAGGCGCGGGCGGCGGGCCTGGACTACGTCACCGCGACTCAGTGCTACAGCGACACCGCCTACGGCTGGGCGATGGAGGATCAGACCGGCATCTGCAAGCTGATCGCCGATCCGCGGACCGGCCTGCTGCTCGGCGCGCACCTGATGGGGTACCACTCCTCCAATCTGATCCAGCCGCTGATCCAGGCGATGTCGTTGGGCCAGCGGGTGCCCGACCTGGCGCGCGGCCAGTACTGGATCCACCCGGCGCTGATGGAGGTCGTGGAGAACGCGTTGCTGAAGCTGGGCCTGACCGAGCCGTGAGCCGGCCTACCCGGTGACGGCGTCCGACGTCCTGGGCTCCGGCCTACAAGGCTGAGCCGGTCAGCCCGACAGGCTGGTCAGCCGGCTCAGGTGGGCTGAACGAGGCGATGTTCAGGGCGTCCACCGGGCCGTCGCCGGCACCCAGGCCGACCAGCCCGTGCTCGACCGCCTGCCCGGCAACCAGCGCGGCCCGACGGGCTGCCACCGGCAGCGGGTCACCGCGGCCCAGGCAGGCGGCCAGCGCGGCCGAATGCGTGCAGCCGGCCCCGTGGGTGGCGGCCACGTCATGCCGGCGGATCGGGATCCGGAGGTGCCGACCGTCGGCCAGCAGGTGGTCGACCGGCTGGCTGCCGTGCCCGCCGGTGACCAGCGCGGCCCGGGCGCCCATCGCCACCAGGCCCTCGGCCAGCTGGTGACGGTCCTCGGTGGCCAGCCCGGTCAGGGCCTGGGCCTCCATCAGGTTGGGTGTCACCACGGTGGCCAGCGGGAACAGCAGCCGCACCAGCGCCCCGACCGCGGCCGGCTCCAGCAGCCGGGCGCCGGACGAGGCGATCATCACCGGATCCAGCACCACCGGCTGGCTCCGCCCGGCCAGTGCCGCGGCCACCGTGGCGATGATCGGCTCGGAGAACAGCATGCCGATCTTGACGGCGGCCGGCGGCAGGTCGG
>DASZEI010000461.1:0-5903 GCA_035940975.1 Jatrophihabitans sp.
GTCGTAGAGCTGTGCCGCCACCCGCTCGGAGGTGCTACCGGTGCAGCCGGCCAGGTGCCGGTGACCGGTCGCCCGCGCCACGTCGACCCCGCGCTGGATGCTGTCGATCCAGGCCGCGCATGAGTAGGGCACCACGATGCCGGTGGTCCCCAGGATCGAGATGCCGCCCAGGATGCCCAGCCGGGGGTTCCAGGTGTGCCGGGCGATCTCGGCTCCGTCGGCCACCGAGATCTCGATGATCAGGTCGGGAACCGCGCCGCCGGCAAGCTCGGTGACGGCCGCGGTCATCAGCTGCCGGGGCACCGGGTTGATGGCAGGCTCCCCGACGGCCAGCGGCAGCCCCGGCTTGGTGACCGTCCCGACGCCGGGGCCGGCCACGAAGCCCACGCCGGAACCGGGCGGCCCGGATCGCACGGTGGCGGTGATCAGCGCGCCGTGCGTCACGTCCGGGTCGTCACCGGCGTCCTTGACGATCGAGGCGCTGGCCCAGCCGTCTCCGAGTTGCTCGCGGGCCAGCGCGAACGCCGGCTGCTGGCCCTTGGGCAGGGTGATCCGCACCGGGTCTGGAAAGCTGCCGGTGAGCAGCGCGGTGTAGGCGGCCGTGGTGGCCGCGGTGGCGCAGGCGCCGGTGGTCCAGCCGTAGCGCAGGCCGCTGGGTGTGGTCATCGGGTCCTAGCATGCCCGAGCAGCGGCCGGGATCGAGGAGGTGGGCGCGTGCGGGTACTGATCCTGGGCGGGACCGCCGAAGCCCGCGCGCTGGCCACCGCGCTGGCGGGGCTGGCCGGGGTGCGGCCGATCTCCTCGCTGGCCGGCCGGGTGTCCGACCCGATGTTGCCGACCGGCGAGGTACGGATCGGCGGCTTCGGCGGCGCCGCGGGGCTGGCCGGCTGGCTGGCCACCGAGCGGATAGCGGCGGTGGTCGATGCCACCCATCCGTTCGCCGCCACCATCAGCTGGTCCGCGGCGGAGGCGGCAGCCGTGGCCGAGGTGCCGATCCTGGCGCTGCGCCGGCCCGGTTGGACCCAGCGCCCCGGTGACGACTGGCGCCGGCAGCCGTCGGCGGCCGCGGCGGCCCAGGCGCTGGCCGCGTCGATCGACAGCTCAGCCGACCGGGTGTTCCTGACCACCGGCCGGACCGGGTTGGCGCCGTTCGCCCGGCTCGATCGGCACTGGTTCCTGATCCGCAGCATCGAGGCGCCGCAGCCGCCGCTGCCGTCACGGCATCGGTTGTTGCTGGCGCGCGGGCCGTTCAGCGTGCCGGACGAGATCGCGCTGATGCGCGAGCACCGGATCGGCGTGCTGGTGACCAAGGACAGCGGCGGGCCGCTGACCGAGGCGAAGCTGACCGCGGCTCGCGAGCTGGGGCTGCCGGTGCTGCTGATCGAGCGGCCGGCGGTGCCGGACCTTCCCGCGGTGTCGACGGTCCAGGCCGCTCGGGACTGGGTTGCCGCGCTGGTGCCGGGGCCCGCTCGGGCAGGGTAGTGCCTCAGCCGGGGACGGTGCCTCGGGCGGGTAGTCCCTCAGCCGGGGTAGTGCCGCGGGGTGTAGACGGTCGGCCGCCCGTCTGGCCGGTAGCGCAGCCGGGTCTGGGACGAGCCGATGATCAGCAGGCAACGCATGTCGATCTGCTCGGCGTCCAGTTCGGCCAGCCGCAGCACCCGGATCGTTTCACTCGGGCCGCCGACATCGCGCCCGATCACCACCGGGGTGTCGGGAGCGCGGTGTTCCAACAGCAGGTTGCGGGCCTTGTCGAGCTGCCAGGTGCGCGACTTCGACGCCGGGTTGTAGATCGCCAGCACCAGGTCCGCGCGGGCCACCGCGGCCAGCCGCTCGGCGATCACCTCCCAGGGCTTGAGCCGGTCCGACAGTGACAGCACGCAGAAGTCGTGCCCGAGCGGGGCGCCGACCCGGCTGGCGACCGCCTGCGCCGCGGTCAGGCCGGGGCAGATCCGGACCCTGACGTCGCGCCACTGCTCGTCCTCGGCCATCTCCAGCACGGCGCTGGCCATCGCGAACACCCCGGGGTCACCGGAGGACACCACGACCACCCGCGACCCGCGCTTGGCAAGGTCCAGGGCGAAGGCGGCCCGTTCGGACTCGACCTGGTTGTCCGAGGCGTGCCGGCGCTGGCGCGGGTTGACCGGCACCCGGTTCAGGTAAGTGGTGTAGCCGACCAGCTCGTCGGCGGCGGCCAGCTCTGCCTGCACCTCGGGGGT
The DNA here is from genome assembly GCA_035940975.1 of Jatrophihabitans sp. Lineage (GTDB taxonomy): Bacteria > Actinomycetota > Actinomycetes > Mycobacteriales > Jatrophihabitantaceae > Jatrophihabitans_A. The sequence continues at coordinate 2,217 of DASZEI010000461.1, forward strand.
CAGCCAGTCCCGGCCGGCCGGGCCGAGGCCCACGACCACCACCTCGCCCCGCTGGTCGGCACGGTCGTTGCCGGCGGCCGGCGCCGGGATGGCGGCACCGCCCCGGCTGGGCAGCAGGGCCAGGGAGAAGTACGGCACGCCGGCCGGATCGACCTCGGCCAGCGGCAGGATGCGCTGCTGGCCGGTGCTGGCGCGCTCGACGTACCAGGCCTCGTCCAACCTGCCGGCGTCCGCGAAGGCTCGCTGGACCTTGTCGAAGGTGCGCCCGAGCTTCAGGACCGCGGCCGGGTCGGTACCGGCCAGCCGGTTGCTGAGCACCTCGGCGGGCAGCGTGCCGGGCAGCACGGTGAGGATCTCCTCGTGCTCGACGAGCGGGCGGCCGAGCGCCGCGGAGGCGCCGCTGATCGAGGTGACGCCGGGCACCACCTCGCACGGGTAGCGGTGCGCCAGCCGCTTGTGCAGGTGCATGTAGGAGCCGTAGAACATCGGGTCGCCCTCGGCGATCACCACCACGTTGCGGCCGGCGTCCAGGTGCGCGGCCAGCCGTTCGGTGGCCGCGGTGTAGAAGTCCTCCATGGCGCCGGCGTAGCCGCCGGGATGCTCGGTGGTCTCGGTGGTGACCGGGTAGATCAGCGGTTCCTCGATCTGGCCGGGGCGCAGGTAGGGCTCGGCCACCGACCGGGCGATGCTGCGGCCGTGCCGGGCGCTGTGAAAGGCGATCACGTCGGCGGCGCTGATCAACCGGGCGGCCTTGACGGTCACCAGTTCCGGATCGCCCGGTCCCAGCCCGACGCCGGCGAGCCGGCCGGTGGCAGGAACCGGGCCGGTGGTCGGCGGCGGCTGGCTCACTCTTCCTCGCTGGCGATGGCGTTGATCGCGGCGGCGGTGACGGCCGAGCCGCCGCGCCGACCGCGCACGATGAGGTACTCGGTGGCACCGGTCCGGACGCCGAAGTCGGCCAGCGCCTGCTTGGATTCGGCGGCTCCGACGAAGCCGACCGGAACGCCCACCACGGCGGCCGGACGACCGGCGCCGGCCTCGATCATCTCCAGCAGCCGGAACAGCGCGGTCGGAGCGTTGCCGATCGCGACCACGGAGCCGGCCAGCTTCTCGCGCCACAGTTCCAGAGCGGCCGCGCTGCGGGTGGTGCCCAGCTCGGCGGCCAGCTCGGGCACCCGGGGGTCGCTCAGCGTGCACAGCACCTCGTTGCCGGCCGGCAACCGGCGGCGGGTGATTCCGGAGGCGACCATCTGGGCGTCGCACAGCACCGGGGCGCCGGCCAGCAGCGCGCTCCGGGCGGCGACCACCACGCCGGGGGAGTAGTCCAGGTCCTGCACCAGATCGGTCATCCCGCAGGCGTGGATCATCCGGACCGCGACCCGGGCCAGGTCGGCGGGCAGGCCGGACAGGTCCGTCTCGGCACGGATGGTGGCGAAGGACTGCCGGTAGATCTCGGCGCCATCGGTGAGGTAGCCGGTCACCGGGCGCCCGCGGTGGCTGTTCGGTGGTATCCGGCGGGCGCGCTGGACCGGATGGCAAGGGCGGCCGCCAGCTCAGCCGGTGCGCTACCGACCTCTACCGCCCGGTCCGCGGAGCTGACTTCGTAGCCGGAACCGGTGGCGATCACGTCGGTCACGGTGCCGGCGGGCCGGCCGCAGCGGCGGGCGCAGCCGGACCAGTGCACGCCTCCGGCCAGCGGCCCCCGGTCAGCCAGTGGCCCGGGTGCTGCGCTTCGGTGTACCGCGATCGCGTCGGCCCGGACGTCGGACAACGCGGAGGCGCAGCCCGGACGCCCGGTGCAGGCGGTGACATCGCGCAGCGGGTCTGCGCCGTCGGTGATCATCCCCAATTCGGCGTAGGCGGTAAGGAGATCGGTGACCTCATCGGTGCCGAGGTCGGGCAGGACGATGCTGCGCCAGGGGGTCAGGATCAGCTGTGGCCTGGTCAGCGCGGTGGCTTTCGCGGCGTCCAGGCCGCCCAGCGGGATACCGATGACCAGGGCGGTGGCGCCGTCTCGCTGCCGGATCGGTCCCGGTGGAAGCGGCGATGCGGCGGGGTGAGCGGTCGGGCGCGGGTCGGCATCGGATCGGCCGGTCACCGGACCGGCGACCCGGAGCCGGGACGCGACCCGGGCCGGGCCGTCGCTGAGTTCGGCCAGCCGCCAGGCGTTGGCACCCTGGGCTTGGCGTTCGGCCAGAAAGGCCTCGGCAGCTGCGAGCATCAGCTCGATCGCCCTGTCGCGGGACACTCGGACACCGGCGTACTGGCCGGCCAGCAGCAGCCGCAGCGAGTCCGGCGCGCTTGCGGTGACGGCGATGTCGGGTCCGCCGGCGAGTACGTCGGCGCGGCCGTCGTCCAGGGCGAACAGGAACCGGCCGGACAGTTCTGCCAGCGCCGGGCGGGCACACAGCGCGGCGTCGAACTCGGCGATCAGCGGGCGGATGTCCAGCAGGCCGCCGCCGTCCCGGCCCGAGAGTGGGGAGGCGAGCAGGTTGCGTACCCGCTCGTGGGTCGGTGAGGGCAGTAGGCCGGCGTCCCGCAGCTGGCCGGCCAGCGGGACCTCGTCGCCGGGGCCGAGCCCGCGCAGTTGCAGGTTTCCGCGGGAGGTGAGTTCCAGCTGCCCGTTGCCGAGCTCCTGAGCGGCAGCGAGCAGGACCTGCCACTGCCGGCCGGTGAGCGTGCCACCCGGCACCCGGACCCGCGCCAGGCCGCCATCGGCTGCCTGGTGGATCCGCAGCGCACCGGGACAGGAGTCCTGCGGATCGGCGCGGCGAACAGCGGGCAGTGATGGCACGTTCGAGATCGTACGGGCCGCGGGCGGCAGGCGTTCAGGTGACGACCTGGCAGCACGGGGGGGGGCGACGGTTGCCGGACGGACCAGCCGGTCCAGGGCTAACTCGATGGTGCGGGCAGCGGTGGCGAGACTGTCGCGGTTCGGGCGCTCGGTGTCCAGCGCTGCGGCGGATGGCCGGTGTACTGATGGCCGGTGTCGTCGGTCCACCGTAGGAGCCGTCGGGTAGTCGGCGGTACTGCCAGCCGGTGCCGAGCTTGCAGAGGTTGTGCCGCCGGCAGGCCAGCGCACCGCCGCACCGGCAGATCCGGCCGCCTTCGGAGAACGCGACGATGTGCTCGAATTCGCAGCGGTAACCAGGTTGGCCGCAGGTCGGGAAACAGCAGACGCTGTCCCGGGCCAGTACGAAATCACGCAGTCGTTGAACCGGGCGGTAGCTGTCCTTGCCGATGTCCAGCAGCGCGCCGGTGTCCGGATCGGTGAGCAGCCGGCGCCAGGTGCCCGATTGGTCCGCGGCGTACCGTCGGGCCGTCTGGGCGGTGATCGGTCCGTAACCGGCCAGGTCCGCCGGTGCGTCGTCCAGGCCCAGCAGGGTGTCGGCCGACACGACGATCTGGATGCTCGGCCGGCGCCCCTGAAGTTCGGGCAGCGCATCGTGCGGTAGGCCGGAAAGCACGGCGTCGACCAGCAGGTCCGCACGCTTCTGGTCCATCGTCCGCTCGTCGGCGGCGGGTAGCAGGGTCGCGGCCGCGGTCAGCCGGGTGAAGATCAGTTGCCCCTGTGGCGCGTCAAGCAGGACGGGCAACAGGACCATGCCGTCCTCAGCTGGTTGGAAACCCACCTTGCGGCCGGTCACCGCGTGCTGATGGCGTTGCTCGGCGCTGTCCGGATCGACC
>DASZEI010000462.1:0-2918 GCA_035940975.1 Jatrophihabitans sp.
CCTCGCCGCCGGGTGTCGTTCCAGCACCTGGTGGCTGCCTGCTCGATCGCGGTCCTGCTGCTGGCCGTCGCTGGTATCAACTCCCTCCGCAACCGCAACGGCAACGGAACCCCGTCGTCGGCCAGTGCGGCCCGCAACAACTACGACCAGCAGGCGGGCGGCGTCCCCTCGGACGCGGCCGGGTCGGGGGCCTTGCCGCAGGCCCCGGGCGACGCGCTCGCCAAGGCCGAGCCTCTGCACCGGCCGGCGCACGTCGGAAAGGGGCTGGACTGCTCCACGATCCCGGGGGGTCACCTGATCACCGGGCAGTGGGACCGGTACACCCTCTCCGACGGCCGGGCGGGTTACCTGTACGAGTTCCTGTGCGTCGGGTCGAACGGGCAGCGATCGGCCAGCGAGGTGCAGATGTTCGAGCAGGTCGCCGACAAGCTGGAGTACCGGAGCACCGTGTTGCCTGCCGACGTCGACCAGCACCTGCTCTACATGACCACCGGAGCCGGTTCGGTGCGCATCCAGACCTCGGTGCACCACCCGCCGCTGGGCGGCGTGTCCGGCGAGGTGATCTCGATGGCCTGGGAGCTGTCCGCCAACGCCGCCGACGGCTCCGGCGCGACCGTGGCCGAACCCTGCCTCACGGTGCGCCACCCGTCCGGCTACTTCGCGCCCGGCTCCCGCGAGAGCCTGCCCGCGACGGTGACGGCCGTACCGGACGCCGCCGCGCCGGCCTGGCGGCTGTCCCTGCGCAACGCCTCCGACGCCGCCTGCGCGATCGAGGGCTTTCCGCAGGTGCGCGCGCAGCGCGGCGGCACGACGCTGGCCACCGCGGTGCCCACCATGAACGGCCCGGCCGGCGGTGTCTCCAAGCAGCCGGTGCCGCCGATCATCGTGCTGCCGCCCGGGTTCACCGCGTCGGCGATCATCGAGCAGAGCGCGTCGGCGGCGCTGGACTCGTGCCAGCTGTCCGACGAGCTGGCCGTCACCCTGCCCAACGGGGTGTCACTGGGCGAGCTGCCGGCCCAGCTGTCCGGCTGCGGGCTGGTCGTGCACCCGCTGGTCGGCAACGCCAGAGGCTCGGACTGAGCAGTCACCGGGGTTCGTTACCGGGCTGGTTACCGCGGCTGGTTACCCGGGGGCAGGTTATCGGGGGAGGGGTTCGGCCAGGATCGCCAGGTGCTCGTCGGCCACCCGGGCCAGCAGCACCGTGATCGAGTTCGGCCCGGCCGGCCGGAGTTCGCGGCGCAACGCCGCCGGGTCGACGTCCACGCCGCGTTTCTTGATCTCGACGATGCCGACCCGGCGCCGGGCCAGCTCGGCCCGCAGCCGCTTGAGCGAGTACGGCAGCACGTCGAGCACCTGAAATCCCCTGGCCGAGCCAGCCAGCCCCGCCGCGGGCGCGTCGGCCGACAGGTAGGCCAGCTGGTCGGCGATCCGCCGGCCGCCGGGCAGCAGCGCGGCCAGTTGCCGCACCAGCCCGGCCCGGATCACCGCGCCGTCGGGTTCGTAGAGGTAGCCGCCCACCGGTCCGACCCGCGGCTCGGCGGGGTCGCCATCGGTCAACTGCAGCCCGTCCGGCAGCACCGTGGCCCGGCGCCGGATGTCGCCGGAGCTGAAGCCCGCCGACCAGAGCACCGCCTCCTTCACCCCGCCGCCGAAGGACACCCACTCGGCCTCCACGCCGGGCGGGATCAGGGCATGGGAGAGTCCCGGCCCGAGCTTGGCCGCCGCGTGCCGGGCGCTGCTGAGCACCTGCAGGACGAACTCGAAGCTGGGCGAGTAGGCCGCCGGGTCGAAGGTCCGGCCGCGGGCACCGCGCCTGGCCGGGTCCAGGAACACCGACTCGGCCGCGGACCAGCCGGCCTGCTCGGCCGATCCGGTGCTGATCCGCACCGGCTGCCCGGCGGTGTTGGCGGCGGCCACCGCCGCGGTGACCGGGTCGCGCTCGACGGCCTCGACCCGCAGGCCGGCCCGGACGAAGGCCAGCGCGTCGGAGCCGATGCCACAGCACAGGTCCAGCACCGAGCCCAGCCCCGCGCCGGCGAACCGGGCGGCCCGGTGATCGGCGACCTCGGCCCGGGTGGCCTGCTCGAGGCCGTCGGGGGTGAACAGCATGGTGGCAGCCAGCTCGCCGAACTTCGTCCTGGCCGCGGCCCGCAGGCCGGCCTGGGTCAGCGCGACGGTGGCCAGGTCCGGCGGCAGCAGCCGGCGCAGCGCGGCCGCCCGGCGCACCGGATCGGTGCCGGCCACCGACTCGGCCAGCCCGATCGCCCGCTCCAGCTCGGCGCGGCCGGCCGGGCCGGTGAAATCGGAAAGCACCGGGCAAGTGTGGCCTATTCGAGTGCAACAGATCAGGCTGTCACCGTGTCAAGAGGGCAGAGGGAAAGGCGAACGCCCATGGCCGAGGTAAGCGAGTTCTCTGTGTTCGTGCGCTCGCACAGTACGGCGCTGCTGCGCTCGGCGTACTTGCTGACCGGTGACCGGGCCTCAGCCGAGGACCTGGTTCAGGACACCTTCCTGCGGCTGTTCCCACGCTGGTCGCGGGTGGTGGCCGCGGACGTGCCGCTGGCCTACGTCCGGCGCTCGATGATGAACAACTTCCTCAACAGCCGGCGCCGTGCCGGGCACGAGGTGCTGTTGGCCGAGCTGCCCGAGCGCGGCTACGACCCCGACCTGGCCGGCCCGTTGAGCGACCGGGAGCTGGTGCGCGGCCTGCTCGCCGACCTGCCGCCCAAGCAGCGGGCGGTACTGGTGCTGCGGTTCTACGACGACCTCAGCGACGCCCAGATCGCCGCCGAGCTGGGTTGCCGGCAGGGCACCGTGCGCAGCATCGTCAGCCGCAGCCTCGGGGTGCTGCGGGCCGAGACCGAGCGCAGACCCCGCCCCCGAGACACCTCGCCGACGAATGGAAACCTGCGATGAGC